>JAKSBK010000391.1 GCA_022361155.1 Pseudomonadota bacterium | reverse complement strand
AGTCGCCCCAACGGGTATCGCAGGCGCCAAGGCTGCAAGCTCCCCCGCCGCAGCTCTCGCCGGCGTTGGCGTAGTCGCACCCGGCGTTGCAGGCCCCGCAGTTGCCGAGCGTGGTGAGCGGCGTTTCGCAACCGTCGGAATCCACGGCGTTGCAGTTGCCCCAATGGGTATCGCAGCCGAGGATTTCGCAGCTGCCCCCGGCGCAGGACGCGCTTGCGTGCTCGAGAGCGCACGCGACCTCGCACCCACCGCAGCTCGTCGGGGTGTTGAGCGGCTCTTCGCAACCGTTGGCCGAAACGCCATCGCAGTCGCCGTATGGACCTACGCAGCCGGTGAGCGAGCAATTGCCGTTGCTGCAAACCGAAGTGGCGTTGGGGGCTGGGCAAAGTAGCGAGGGGTCGCCCTCATCGATGGTGCCGTCGCAGTCATCGTCCAGGCCGTTGCAGACCTCGATCCCGGAGCTTGACGTGCAGGCATCGATCGTCCCATCGAGGCCGGCATCCGGGAGCGCTCCGTCACTTGGGCCCGAGTCGGCGTTCCAGCCCCCTGCGCCACCGTCGATGCCTGGCTCGGGCGCTGGCTCGTGAAGGGGCGCGTAGCCGATACGCCCGCATCCCAGCACCCAGGCTACCAGTAGCAGTTGTGCGTACACCCGCATCGTGAGGATCTGGGATCCAAACGGTCTGCCATCCGCTGCGGTGTAGGTGGGTCAAGACGGTCACGGCCCGTTCCGGCAGCCGCTTCCTCGTAGGCCGCGACCCGCGCACGGCGGGCCCACGGTGGCTGCGGCCGATGGGAGCGCCGACCCGGGCAGCTCTTTCCCCGCTCTGCCGCCACCGCCGATCGGCGGACCGATTCAAGCCCTCGGGCTCTGGTTCAGCCGTACCCAGTATGCGCCCAGTCTTGCCACGACGTCCGTGAACTCTCTGAAACCCACCGGCTTGACCACGTAGCTGTTCGCTCCGAGCGCGTACGCGGCCTCGAGGTCCTTGTCTTCGCTGGATGAGGTCAGAATCACGATCGGGATGTCTTTCGTGCAGGCTTCGCCTCGTAGTCGGCGCAGCACTTCCAGGCCGTCGACCTTGGGAAGCTTCAGGTCAAGCAGCACGGTGCGAGGATGCTGGCCGGCTGCGTTCTCACCGAAGAAGAAGTCGAGCGCTTCGGCACCGTCTTCGACGTGGCGCAGGCTGCCCGCGAGACGCTGCTTTGTAAGGGCGCGAATGGTGAGCTCCGCGTCCTCCGGGTTGTCCTCTACCAGGAGAATCTGGACCGGCCCGGAATCACTCATCGGGTTGCCTCCCGCGGGGCAACGCAAACTCGAACGTGGCCCCACTACCGACCTCGCTGTCCGCCCATATGCGGCCCCCGTGTCGCTCGAGGATCTGCTGGACGAGCGCGAGGCCGACCCCGGTGCCTTCAAAATCGCGCTCCTTGTGCAGGCGCTGGAAGACTCCGAACAGCTTGTGAGCGTACCTCGTGTCGAATCCAACACCGTTATCCCGGACCGAGAAACGAGCCTCCCTGTCGTCCGAGGCGCCGTTGACTTCGATGACAGCTCTGTCGCGCGGTCGAGTGTACTTGACCGCGTTGCCGAGCAGGTTGATCCACACCTGCCGGAGCATCGCCGGGTCGCCAAGCACGTTCGGCAGCGGTCCCAGTCGCAGCTCGACGCGGCGGTTTGGCTCCTGCGACATCGTGTGCTCGTACGCGGCGCGTGCCAGGGCGTGCATATTGACGCGTCCTGGCTCCACCGCACGGCGGCTCATGCGCGAGAACGCCAACAGGTCATCGATCAGCTGACCCATCTTCTTCGTATTCCTGACGATGATCTGTAGCAGGCGATTTCCCTCGCTGTCCATCGCGTCGCTGTGATCTTCCAGCAAAGCGGTGGCAAAACCATCGATGGCCCGTAGCGGCGCTCGCAGGTCATGCGAAACGGAGTAGCTGAAGCTCTCCAGCTGCGCGATGGCAGTCTCCAGCTCACGGCGCTTTCGATGGAGCTCGATCTCAGCCTGTTTTCGCGCCGTGATGTCAGCCAGCGTCCCGATCATGCGGTACGGCCCTCGATCGTCGGCGAAGAGTTTCGCTTTGCAGCCCACCCAGTGCACCGATCCGTCCGGCCACACCACCCGGTATTCGGTGTCGTAGGGTGTACGCTCGCTCAGAGACTGCCGCAGCTCTGCGGCGACCCGCTCGCGATCGCAGGGGTGCACCATCTCGAGCCATTGTTTTTCCGATGGCATGCGGTCCGAAGGCGGCAGGCCAAAGAGCGCGAAATAGCGGTCCGTGCATTCCGCGTTGTCGGATCGGATATCCCAGTCGAACATGCCAAGTGAGGTGGCGTCCTGGGCGTGGGCGAGTCGCTCTTCGCTGGCACGAAGCGCCTGCAACGTTTGCTCTCGCTTCGTGACTTCGGTATGCGCGCCGAGCATGCGGATCGGTTTCCCGGCGCTGTCGCGAATCACGAGACCCCGGCATCGGACCCACACCGTGGAACCGTCCTTATGGCGGTACCGGACCGTCTGGTCGTAGGGGTGGTCGGGATCGTCGCAGTGCTTGCGGAAGTTCTCGAGGGCGAGCTTCAGGTCGTCCGGGTGGATCATGCTCTGCCATTCCGAGGTCAGGTGCTTTTTCTCCGCGGGGTCGTATCCGAATACCTGCCAGAACCGAGGGCTCATCCACTCGTTTTCGGTGTTTTCGAGATCCCAGTACCAGATGCCGTCGAGCGAACCGGCCTGGATGAATTCGAAGATGGTCGGATCGCGTCGGACCATGTCGTACAGCTCTTTCTTGAGATACGCTCCGTCCATCAAGGTGCCTCAGCGCTCGGACGGCTGGCCGCCGAGCCTTGCATGCGTTCGTTCGTTGTCCGGCGCACTGTTCCGGCTTCTCGCCCTACATGCGACACATCGTCACATCGTCCCCCCCCGCCATCGTGCTCGGGCCGGCACGGGCGGCTCCCAAGTTGGTCGGAGCCGACACAAGGCCAAAGTATCGTTCCAAGGAGGAGCGAAATCAAGCGGTGGCACGGTCCTGGTACCGCGGATCACAAGCTCGGTCCGGGACCCTACAGGGCACGGATGAGGTCTATTGGTCTGGCTACGTCCACGTCCACGCCCACGCAGCGTTCACCACCTGCCGTCCCACGTTCGTCCTGGCCATCTGAAACGCGCCACTCGGCTCAGGTCAACTGCTCCCTAGCCTCGAGTTCAGCACTTGTCGGGTCGCAGCGCGTTCGCCACGGCTCGTCCGAAGGCCGAGGCGCTTGTTGCGGGGTCGTTTGGTGCTCCCACCTGGGCTACCCGACCTCGTTCGAGAATCACGACCTTCGAGGCCAGCGTCCGAGCCTCCTGCGGATCGTGCGTGACATGTACGACCGTCGTCCCGTGCCGCCCGAACAGGTCGCGCAACAGGGCAAGCAGCTCGTGCCTGGTCACCAGATCCAGGTTGGCCAGCGGCTCATCCAGCAGCACGGCGGTTGGATCGTGCACGAGCGCGCGGGCTATGGCGAGACGCTGCTGTTCGCCTCCCGAAAGCTCTGCGGGGTAGCGCTGCTCGAGCCCTGCCAGACCCACCTGATGCAACATGCTGTGCATGCGATCGCGTGCCGCCGAGCGGGGCAGCTTCTTCGGCTCGAGGACGAAGCGCAGATTCCCGAGCGCCGTGAGATGCGGCCACAGGGCCAGGTCTTGGAACACGACGGCGATGTTTCGCATCTCGGGCGCGATCCGTAGCTTGCCTGCGGCGCTGGCCACGCTGCCGCGCACGCGTACGATACCCCGCTCGGGCAGCGTGAGTCCCAGCAACAACCGCAACAGCGTGGACTTGCCTGATCCCGACGGGCCCAGGAGCGCTACGACTTCTCCGGCGGAGATCGACAGCGTCACGTCTTCGATCACACGCGCAGACCCCCTGCGGGCCGACACGCCGTCCAGCGCGAGGACGGCAGTCACGTCCGCAACCTCGCTCCCCGCAGCACGAGCCCAGCGCCTGCGACCGCGAGTGCAGTAAGCAGGACATGCAATACACCGAGCGCGGCCACGATCGCTCGCGGACCGTTGGCCTCGAGCGTGAAGATGCGCACGGCGAGGGGCTCGAGGCCGGGCGGGTAGAACGTAACGACCGTGTCCAGATCCCGCAGGCAGAACACCAGGACGATCAGCCAGGCGGCCGCGACACCGCGCGCGTGCATCGGCACGACGATGCGCAACATTCGGCGCGCAAAGCCGGCGCCGAAGGCAGCCGCAGCCTCTTCGTAGTGGAGCGAGCTGCGCGAGAAAACAGCGGCCAGGGTCCGGATTCCGACCGCGGCATAGCGCGCCACGTAGCCCAGCATGAGGATACCCATGCCCGTGTAGACGAGCTGGGTCTGGGGCCGATTCCAGGTGCCGATCAGGCCTACACCCAGTACCGAGGCGGGAGTCATGAAGGCGAGCAGGGCCAGCGCATCGAAGCTGCGCGCGAACGGCCGCTGGCGCGCGAGCGCATGGCCTGTCAGCACTGCGATCAGTACGACCGCACTGGCCGCAAGAACGCCGGATAGCAGACTCGTGGCCAGGCTCGACCGGATCCACGAGACGCCTTCGGACAGGCCGTTCGGGCCCGCGGCAGCCAGCAGGGAGCCCAGCGGGGCCAGAGGAACGAGCGCTGCAAGCCAGGCGAGCCCGGACAGCGGAACGCGCGCCCGACCGAGGTCCAGCGGCGCGGCATCGCGCGAGCGCATACTCAAGGCCGCGTAGGAACGTCTACCGAGCAGCCGTCGATCGATCGCGACGAGGACCAGCCCCAGGGCGAAGAGCGGCAGCACCAGGGCTACGGCTTCGCCCGGTGCGTACTGCACGCCGCCCAGGCGGGTGAAGACGGCCGCCGAGTACGTGCGCACACCCAAGAACATCGGCACCCCAACCTCGGACAGCGACAGTGCGAACACCACGAGCGCACCGAATGCGATCGACGGCCAGGCCAGCGGCAGCAGGATGCGCGTGACCACCCGCAACGGCGGGCTCACGACCTGGGCGGCCTCTTCGAGCGCCGGGTCGATGCCCATGAGGCCCAGCCCTGTCAGCGCGCTCACCACCGGCGTAAAGGCCAATGCCAGGGTTACGACCACACCCGCCGGCCCGAACAGGAGCGCCGAGGTCGCGCTGGATCCCAGGAGCCCGCCGCGGCCAAACAGCTGAAACCAACCCAGCGCCAGAAGAAACGGTGGCAGGAATAGGGGGAAAAGGTGCAGCCACAGCGCCCATGCTCGCCCGATCATGTTGCTGCGAGCCAGGAGCACGCCGAGCGGCACGCCGAACGCAACCGCAATCAGGGTCGTGGCGAGCCCGAGTACGATCGACGCCACGAGCAGGCCCCAGGATCGTGCGGCTCCCAACGTGGACCGTAGCTGGTCGAACGCTGCGGCCGACCACAGCTCGGAGGCGAGGACGAGCAGGGGCACGAAGCAACACAGAAGCAAGGCGGCGGCCGCGAGCCCGAACAGCGCCGGCATGTCGAGCAGGCGAACCAGTGCCCCGCTGTTCCGGGACACTGCGGATCTGCTCAAAGGCCGACCCACTCACGGAGCCAGGGCTGTATTCGCTCCATGGTGCGAGCCACCTCCGCGTAATCCACCTGCATGGGCTTCAGGCTTTGCACGGCCCTCACGTGCTGCGGGACCTCGACGCCCGGCCGCAGGGGCATGTGAGCCGCGCTCGCGGCCATGCGCGCCTCGACGTCTGCCGAAAGCAGGCAATCGATGAGGCGTCGCGCCAGCTTGGGGTGGGGGGCCCCCTTCATGAGCACGACGACGGTTGGCATCACCAGCGTGCCCCCGCCTTGCTGGTCGGGGTACACCACTCGTACCGGCGCGCCGGTGTCGAGAGCCTCGTTGGCATCGTCGGTGTCTGTGAGACCGAAGGCGATCTCGCCGTGCGCCACCAGCCGCTTGACTTCGCCGTTCGAGCTCGCAATGCGCACATCGTTGCCTCTGAGCTGCTCGAGGAAGGCCTTTGCCCTTTCGTGGCCCCAGGTGCTGAAAAGGGCGGCCACGTGCATCGTGGTGGTCCCGAAAAGCGGATTCGCGATCGCGGTCTTGCCCTTCCACTTCGGATTGACCAGATCCCGGATCGATCGAGGCGTATCCGAGCCAGGCACCAGCTCCTTGTTGACCAGCAGTACGCGCGCGCGAGCGGCAAAGCCTGTCCAGCTGCCATCCTCGGCACGAAGCGCCGCCGGCAGCTGCGTCGCGGCCGGCGAGCGATACGGCTCGACCAACCCCCGCTCGAGCAGCACGAACGGCCGTACAGGATCGCCCGACCAGAAGATGTCGGCCTGAGGATGCTTGGCTTCCGCGATCAGCCGATTGAGCACACCCGTGCTCTTGGTTTCCTCGGTATCGAACACGCCGCTGACCGAAAGCTCGGTAGATTGCTCGCAGTACCGAAAGATCGGCTCGGAAAAGACCTGGTCGACCGATGTGTAGGCGACAACGCGGTTTTTGTCGGCGGCGCAGCGCTCGCAGGCGGCAAGCAGGGCGAAAGCCACGAGCAGGACCGCGCGCACGCGCCAGTGTCCGGTGGGAACGATCCTCAAGGCGCATCCTTCGAGAGGTCGGACACCGAAAAGTCATCGAAGTGAGTACGTGCGTCGGCCTTGGTCCACAGACCCACCATTCCTTTGCCGGTGAAGGTTGGGTCGTGCACGTCGAGGTGTTTTTGCCCGTCCAGGAAGCCCTCGATGTGATCGCCCGCCATGCGTATCCGCAGCATATGCCAGGCGCCGTGATCGAGCCGTATGGAAGCGCTTCCAATTTGACGCCTCCGGCCGTTCTTGACCCGGTAGACGCGGAAATTGTCCTCGAGCGGATTGTAGCGAGCAATGTAGTAGTTCTTCGCGTCGTGGGCTCGCCACACAACGCCCCCGCCCTGATCGATCCGCCCGGCCACGGCCTTGAGGCGAACCGAGACGTCGACATCCGCATAGCTCGTTTCCTTGGCCAGTGCGAGGTTGAAGACCGGGTTGGCGTTGGATGCTTGTTGTGCCAGCACTCCGGTTTCGCTTCCTCTTGGGGAATCCGTCACCAGGCTCCAGGTTCCCACCACGGGATCGAGCTCTTGCGGCAGCCCCCTGGTCACATCATCGAAGGACCAGCGCTTGCGATGCGTCGCCGGGGCGGCAGCGGCTTTCGGCGTGGGGGCGGGCCCAGGAGCGCCTTGTCGAACCGCGTCCGAGGGCGCGGCTGGCTTCGGCTGGGGTGCTGCGGAGGCCGAAGCCGTGTCCTGTCTAACCGCGGCCGGCGGCGCGTTGGGCTTGGGTGCTGCGGGGTTCTTGCAGGCCGCCAGCGCAGACCCGGCGCAGGCCATCAGCCAGATCGCGGATCCATGTTTCCGCACTCCATGTTTCCGCACTCCATTCTCTTGCACACGGGAGCGCGGAGCGCAGGTAGCTGACTTTGTTGATGTCATCGGTCACCTCCGAAGCGTGGGGATGTGCGCTGCGCCCACCCATCACAGCACCAGAATCTACCAGCATCTGGTACAGGCCGCCGCATCGCTCCTGACCAAAAAAGCGCGGGAGCTCCAGCGCAGCCCCACATGTGTGCCGAAAACCACTCGTTCCATGCCCGGTTTTCGTTTCTGCTCGCTCAGCGTGCTGAGGTACGCTGTGCGCTGATTTGAGCGCGGGAGGACCGAACGAATGACCGGCAAGCTCGGGATCGTCGTCACGAGTGCCCAGCTCGACCCAAGTTCCCTGCCTTTTTCCAGCCTGGGTGCCACGCATTTCCTGGATTTCCTGCTGACAAACCTTCGCAGGGCATTCCCAGACACGCCGAAGATCTTCGCCATGGGATTCGAGGATCTGCAGGAAATCGACGAGCAGCACGTACAGAGCATCAGAGGCTACGACTTCGAGTTCTTCATCGGTGACCGCGACGTGCACTGGCGCCTGCTGAAGGCCGCGCGGCGCTTCGAGCTCGCCCATGTCGTCGAGGTTCCCGTCTCGCACGTACTGACTTCCATACGGGTGACCGGATCGCTGATGACCTCGCATCTGCGGAGCCGGAGCGATCTCAGCGCCTGCCACAATCTCCCCGGTGCTCTGGCGCCGGTAATCAGCAGCCGCGAGAGCCTCGAACGCTGCTACAGCATGCGCGAGACCGGTTTTCTCAAACACTTCGGCATGGAGGAAACGGTGCGGGGCGCAGCGTCTCACACCGCGTTCATGCTGGCCAACCCGAAGTATTTCAAACTGAACCTGCACCATGAGCAGCTCGCTTGGGAAGGCAAAGTCGACCCCTTCGAGGATCGCTTCGCCGGGCTTGTTCTCGACAGCAAGGAACGCCGTGCTCAATTGCGTAATCTTATCTACGAGATCAACAAGGAGAGCATCGAGCCCGAGGACGTCATCGACTTCTTTCTGATCCGGAGCATGCAACGCGCGTGGGGACAGTGGTGGCGCCACGACACCAAATACATCGTCGCGGACAACGAGCTCATGTCCACGCCCGACGATTACGAGAGCGCCGCACTCGATGAAGTCAATGCCTTCGTGCTGGAGGACGCCGTCTTTCTTGACGGCCGCGACCCGGAAGAGTGCAGCATCTTCGAGCTTGGTTGCGGCCACGGTCGGCTCCTGCGCGTCTTGGCCACGCGCTTCAAGCACGTGCACGGCACCGATGTCACCCGCGAGCGCTACCTCGAGGCGCGCTACCGCTGCCGTGGTTTTGACAATATCCACATCACGCAAAACGACGGGCGATCCGTGTGCCAGTACGAGGATCAGGTGTTCGACCTCGCGTTCGCGCACGGCGTATTCGTTCATATCAACAGCAAGAAGATCATCACGAACTATATCGCCGAGCTGGCGCGCGTCGTGAAGCCCGGGGGTCGAATCAAGTTCGACGTGTATGCCGGTGAAGATTCGTTCGGTATCACACTCCGAGATTTCGGCATTGGGGCACGCTACTCCGACGAAGAGCTTCGTTCGCTCTTTGACGCGTGCGACCTGAGGGTCGTCGAGCTGCGCAAGGTCACGTGCCGGCAGTTTCAGCGCACGGGAACCAAGCGGGCGCTCCTGCCCCTGGAGCAGATCGTAGCGACCGGCGAGAAGGCCTGAACTACGCCGCCCCAAGGCATTGGGCCGAAACTAGAGCTGTGCCAGATCAGCGAGCACCTGTTGGGCGCGGTGGCGCCATGTGTGGCGAGCGCGAACCTCCTGGGCAGCCCGATTTCGAATCCGCTCGCATGCTGCGGGATCCGCCGAGTATCGCGCGCACTTTTCGCCAAAATCGTCGAGGCTGAAAGGGACGTAGTGCTCGTAGGGCTCGAAGTAGTCCCGGATGCCATGAGGGAGGCGGTCATGGCTCGCTTCGCGAAAGAACAGGAACCCCCCTGCGGACATGGCGTCAAGCAATCGAAAGTGCATACCCTCGCCCTCGTGCAGATTGATGCGCGCGTTGCGATAGACGTCCGCCATCTGCGCCGGCGTCTCCAGGTAGCGGCGGTAGTAGGGAGCGTAACGCGGCCACCTGAGCCAGTTCGGGGGGCCGTACAGCGCGACGCTGTCGGTATGGCAAAGGACGGCGTCGATCAGGCCTGTGCGGTTGACTTGACGGCTGATCCGGCAGCAGATGTCGTAGCGAAGAGCGTCGTCCAGTGCCATCCGCTGGCCACACGCTCGCAGGGCGTTGGCCTGCATGATCTCGAGGGCCCCGTCGACCGTGTATAGGTGGTTCCAGCGTTCGCGCGTCTCGCGGCAAAGCTCGGGAAGCGCGTCACGAAAGCGATAGTCCTTGTTCGGCGTGAGCGGGCGATCGAGCTCGGCCTCCGACCAGGGATTGGGAATGTGCCCAACGAACGTCACATCGAAGCCGAGTTCGGCGCGTCCTCGCGGGTACTCGATCGGACAGGTTCCGGGGGGAAACACCCGGTGCAAGGAACGATGTGGATACAGTCCCATCCAATTGTGGCAGAAGAGGTAGGTGATGTCGCTGCCATCAAAGGCGTCCAGGGACTTGCCGGCGTTGTCGACAATCCAAGTGATGTGCCGGATATCCTTGGACAAGGATGGGACGTCGCAGCGTGCGCGGTTCATCTCGAACACGGCAATCGAGCCGTGGTGGCGGCACCAGGCGCGGAGTTGTGATTCCGGAAGCAGCCTGCAGGCGCCATCCGCTTGTACGCCCGCGGCCCGAAAGCCTCGTAGCATCTGGCGAAGCAGGTTCTGGTAGATCGGGGTAGGGCGAGGAAGGAACACCGAGACGTGGCGCGGGCGCATGTCAGATGGGGGCGGGACGGGCGTAGTCGGGGGGTAGCAGGTAGCCCTGCGCCAGGTCGCCCAGGCGCTCGCGTATGCTCACGGCGATTCGATGTGGAAGCGGCATCAAGACCGTAGCGTCCCGAGGTGCGTCGGGCGGCGCCAGGACGGGCCGGCCGCGAAGCCGCCGCTCGACCCGAGCGCCGTCCTCATCCACAAAGAAGTCCGCGCACTCTTCGAGAGTCGCAAGCAGCCAGTTGCCGCCAATGGACGTGCCGAAGATGCCGAGTCTGCCAGGCGCTTGCGTACGCGCACGTTGGCACGACGCGCGCAGTGCGCTCAGCCACGCCAGTGCCGCGCACGCAGCCTCGGCGTGCTTGGCCGACTCGGATCGGAGCTCGGTTGCCATCGGTCCGGCGGACTTCTTGCAAGCGTTTGGTCGAGCGATCACGGTAACTTCCTTATGGAGCAGCTGCGCCGACACGTGCACCAGGTCGAAGCCGGCACCCGTTACGAGCCGCCGCGCCGTGGTGAGGGTGAAATGCGAACAGTGGTCTGCGATCACCAGGTCGAAGGGGTTGTCGACGAAATAGGGAACTTGAACCAGCAGGTGCCCGTCAGGTCGCAGGCGAGAACGGATTTCGGCAAGCAGCTGTACCGGGTTCGGCACGTGCTCCAGCACGTGAACCAGGGTGACCAAGTCAAAGGCATCGGGCGTATCTTTCCAATCGTCGTGAACTGCAGCTACCCTTGGGATCGATAGCACGCGCTCGGGCTCGCTGAGATGGGGGTCGTGGCCGGACAGCGACCAGCCGGCCAGCAGCTCGGAGGCCGCCTGCAGCGTGGCACCGTTGCCGCAACCCACGTCGAGCATGCGACCACTCGGCGGAAGCCCGGTGATCTGCTGCAGCGTCTGGAGCAACCTGCCCGAGCGGGGCGCCGCCCGGCCCAACGGATCGAAGACGGTCTGCTCCGTCCGATCGCGGCTCTGGTGGTATAGCGCGTAGCATGCGTAGATCTCGGCGACTTCCCGCCGCCACTCGGCGTGAACGATTTTCTGGACGAGCGCGCACGCCGTGCAGACCCCGAGCTTGCCTCCCGCAGGCCACGGACGACAGTCGGATGTGACACGTGCGTGCGACGAGAATCCGCCGATCTCCACGGGCCCCGCACGACCACAGTTGTGGCACACGTGCCTTGCATCGCCGCGCGTGCCATCCGCAGCCACGGTCAAACTACGGGAAAGCTGGGGCCCCGGATGGGCTCACCCTCGGCGACGGCCGCCTGCTGGCACATCGCGAAGGTCGTGCCTGCTCGTGGCGCGTAGCGCGTGCGACCCAGCAGAAACCGGAGCGACAGCGCTCTGCGTAGCCGTTCGGAGGGGTTGGGCATGGAGGCGTGCCACGTCAGCGCAGCATGAAAGGCTATGTCGCCCGGCGTCATAGCAAGCGTGACGACTTCATGGCCGTGGGCAGCCGGGTCCGCAGGTACGAGCCCGTCCTCGGGCTCGCCGATCGGCTCGCCCGTGTGCAGGTCGACCGGGGTCAGCGCCTGTGTGTGCTGGCTACCAGCGGCATACTGAATCGTGCCGTTGAGCCGATCCACGGGATCCAGCGGGATCCAAGCTGCCAGCTGGTTGTGGGGAAAAAACGGGAAGAAGGAGGCATCTGTGTGCCACGCCAGCGCACCTCCCTGCCGTGGCGGCTTCTCGAAGATGACGGTCTCCAGGAGACGCAAATCCCCCCTCTTGAATCCGAGCCCCAGCGCGAGCTGGCGCGCGTACTGCGTTGCCGCTCCGCTCAGAGCAAAGTGCTCGAGGCCAGGAAGCTCGCTAAGCGGGCGCATGCGCTTGCGCTCCCCGGGCACGTGCCGCCAGAAACAGGCCGCCGGCGCGTCCGCCGGCAGCAGGTTGACGCACGGTTTTCGAGTGAAGACTTCCCACTCGCGCCGGATCGCTCCGATTACACGGTGGTCGATCGCCTTCGGAATCAGGACGAAACCATCGCGCTTGAATGCCTCTGCGTACGGCGATCCCGTGCTCACGCCTGCAGTGTAGCGTCAAGCTTGGTTGACATGTCAACATGGTGGGCGAGCCTGGAGACCGACCCTTGACGCGTATCAAGGCTGTGCTTACCGAGGGACTCGAGCGGCTACATGTGTGGCGTCCGGATGCGCTGTCTGCGGTTGGAACGGATTGGCGGGATGTTCTAGTCGCGGAGTCGGTTAACCACCCTGTGCTGGTCGAGGCCTTGGTCGAAAGCGCAGTCCAGCGAACTGGGGCCGGTCGTGTGTGCGTCGATGGCATCAGCCCGATTTCGGAGACCCTTTGCCAGCGATTGCGACAACGATTCGAGCGTGTCGAGCTCCACGTAGGTCGCTACCCCACGGATGCCGAATACCTGTTTGGTTGCCGCACCCGGCGTGACGGGGCCTGCCTTCGTGAGGTGGAGTGCGTGGTCAGTGCTCACGTTCGCGCGGGCGGGCCGCGGCCGGCCGCGAACGATCAGGACTTGCTCGAGCTGACTCACCCTCGGGTAGCGCAGCTCTACGCGCGCCGGCTGCAGGCCCACCGCATCCAGCTCAAGGAGCGCCTGGACCGCTTCCGATTCGACGGGCGCCAGGCGATCTTGTTTGTTTCCAAGAAGGCGTTCTACAACCAGCTGCGCATGAGCACCGCCCTGCGGCGGCAGGGATTCCGCACGGCCGCGGTGGTGCTCGATTCGCGCTCCCGGGGACACAAAGAGAGCTATTTCGATGACGTCATCAGCACCGATCTGTGCAGCTTGCTTGGCTGGCTCAGCCGCGCGGACCGCGCGCGAGTGCATACGCAGGGGTGGCTCTTTGGCTACCACGTGCCTTGCGTCATCGACGCATTCCTTCCACCTTCGTGCGGGCACACGATCGAATTCATGGATATCCAGTCGCTGGTTTTCCCGACTGAAGACTTGAACGAGGTCTTGCCGCACATGCGGGCGGCGTTTGGGCAAGATGTGGAACGCGCCCACGCGCGCCAACTGGCCTGTGAAGGCTACTTGCTCGCGCGAGCCGACGGCGTGGTTTTCACAGGGACCGAGTCGCACGCCGGAGATGTGAAGCTGTCGGATCGCGGCCGCTACCTATCGTTCCCGAGCTACCCTCTGTCGGATTTCTTTGCTGCTTCAGCGAGCGCTCCTGCCGAACCCGGTAACGTGCCCTCGTCACTTCGCCTGGCCTTTGCAGGGGGGATACCACCGCTCGATGCTCGATTGCCGGCGGCCCTTTTTGGAGACGCACAGCTGCTGACCACGGCGCGCGCTCTGCTCGAAGAAGGCTTGAGGCTGGATGTGTACAACAATCCCTTGCTGGCTCGGCGAGATACATTCCGCGGCCGCTATGCTGGGCATCTCGAGCTGGCGTCTCGGTTCGACGCATACCGCTTTCTCGAAGGCGCGCTGCCGTGGGACATCTCGAAGCTGCTGAGCAAATATCACTATGGCCTCATGGCGTATGATTTCGAGCGCACTCGAATAGGGATGAAGCACTATCGCCACATCGTGCCAGCCAAGTTGATGATGTACCTGGAAGCGGGCATACCCGTGCTCATCAGCGAACGGTTTGTGGACGCGGCGCGGTTCGTCGAGCGCCATCGGATCGGGCTCAGCGTGCCGGAAGGTGGGCTTCGCTCGCTTCCGGGCTTGCTCGCGCGCCTGGATCATGCGCGACTCCGCGAACAGGTGCTTCGCAAGCGCGCGGAGTTGTCGATGGACCGTCAGATTGGACAGCTGACGGCCTTCTACGACGAAGTCGACGCCCTTGCTTCGTCTCGGAGCCGCCGCAGAGACCCGATGTCGCCGAACCAGCGCGCGAGGCAGTAGCCTGCGAGCGTACATGTGCGGCGATTCCTCCTTTGACCGCCAAGCAGTGGAAACGCGACAAGCGCTCTGCCAACAGTTCCCGTGCACGGCGGCCCGATGATACACTGCGATGGTGCGACGCCAGGTTGGCATCGCGGCGCTTCGCCGCGGTCCGCCTCCACCTCACCAGAAACGACATGTCGCAACTGATTCCGCTTCGAAGTCAAGACTCTGCGCGTTCGGCTACACGCCGCAATGTCTTATTGCTTTCGCCAAGCTATGCGCGCGACCGCAATACCCAGTACTTTCCGATCGGGCTTTCGTACCTCGCCTCGTACATCCGGCAGTTTGGTCACCGGATCGTACCGCTCAACATGAACAACTACGGTTCAGATGAGCGTTACGCGGCGTTGGCCGACTTGCTCGAGCACGAGCTTGTCGACGTGATCGGGCTCGGTGGTCTCACGGTCGCTTTCAACGAGCTGGATCGGCTGATCACGTTCATCCGCGCTCGCAGCGAGCGACCGATCGTGCTTGGCGGTGGGATTACGTCCTGTGAGAGCGAGCTCGTGATGCGCGCCTTACGACCCGACTACATGGTCGTCGGCGAGGGCGAGCTGATATTCCGTCGCTTGCTCGACGCGCTCGGAAACGACGCGGAGATTGAACGGGTCAAGGGCATATGGCACTGGAGCGAAGGTGAGCCCGCGTTCACGGGGGAAGGTGAAGTGGTAAACCGGCTAGACGACCTCCCGGAGCCGGATCTGGAGTTGTTCGGCATGCAAGGCTACCTCGATATCCTTTCCGAGCATCAGTTCAGCTACCACGAAACACGCATCAATGTGGGCCGGAGCATCCCCATCACGGCGAGTCGATCGTGTCCTTTTCGCTGCACGTTCTGCTATCACGCAGGTATGGGCACATACCGCCGTCATTCTATACGCCTCGTTGTAGATCATATCGAGCGCTGTAGAAACCGGTTCGATACCAGCTATTTCATGATCTACGACGAGCTGTTTTCAGCCAGCAAGAAGCGGATCCACGAGTTTTGCGATCTGCTCGAGGAGCGCAGGCTGGATATCACGTGGTACTGCCAGCTACGGGTCGACCAGCTCGACCAGGCCCTGCTGCATCGCATGCGGGAGGCGGGCTGCATTCATATATCCTACGGATTCGAAAGCGGCAGCGACGAAGTGCTGCACAGCATGAAGAAGAAGGTCACTGCGGAGCAAATCGCGCGTGCCGTCGAGATGACCCGAAGGGCCCGGATCGGAATTCAAGCGAACTTTCTCTTCGGCGACCCCCGGGAAACCCATCAGACGCTGCGGGATACGTTGGATTTTCAGCAACGAAATCAGATGTACTTCGTCGACTGGTCCGCCGTGATCCCTTACCCGGGTACGGCGCTGTACGAGCATGCCGAAGCGAAGGGATTGATACGGGATCGCGTGCAGTTCATGCGCGATCTATGCAATATCTCTGGATTCCTGTGGAAGAGTCAGGTCAACATGACGGGCTTGTCTGACCAGGAGTACTGGAAGACCTACGTCAGGCTGCGTGAGCTCAACGACGAGAACCACCGCAAGCGACCCGCGCAGATCGTGGCAGGAAGGGCCGCCGGCCGCCTGCGTTCACAGCTGGAGCTCGAGTGCCCGTGGTGCGAGCGACGCGAGAGGATCCTGCTGCCCTATCCACCGGACGCATCGCACGGCAAGGTCAACCTGGGCAGCGCAGTGGGCGTTCTTGGGCTCAATATCGTGTGCGCGGAGTGCAACCGGAAGGTGCACTTGGCTGCGAACCGGATTCCTCATGTGGCCCCGATCTATCAGCGTTTTCAGCAGGCGCTTGACGAGCTTGCCAGGCAGGGGCGCAAGGTGGTGCTTTTGCCTGCCATGGATCGCTACTTCGGGACGTTCTCTCAGGATGTGGATCTGAGCGGACTGCGCGTGGAGGCTGTGCTCGACTGGCGTGAAGCTCGCGTTGGCCAACGTTTCCTGTACGGACAGGTGGCACGGCTCGACGAAGAAGCCGTGCGAGCTCATGCCGATTGCGTTTTCGTGGTGCTTCCGTGGGTCGAGCACGAGGACGCGCTGCAGCTGCTGGTCGAGAGCGGAATCCGCGACGAGGCTGTGATCTGCTGGAACCGGTTTTTCGAGGAGCATGTGGAGCAGGCGCAGGGCGAGCCGCCCATCCCGTCACGCGCGCTCACGCCCTGCATTGCTGTAGGCGAGTAGAGGTCGTTGGTAACTCCCGGTACGCTGCACGAGACGCTCACGTGCGGGCTCGAGGACGTCAAGGTGCAGCGTGCTGCCGGTTTGGAACCGTTTGGACCCGACTGGCGTTGCTGGCTGGCCAAGGAATCGATCAACCACGAGGTGCTGGGGCGGGCCCTTGTCGAGGTTGCCGTGCGAGCTCCGGACGCAGCCACGGTAGCGGTCGAGGGCGTGACTTCGCTGACCGAGGCGCTGTGCAGGGCGCTTGGCGATCGTTTCGGACCGGCCCTGCGGGTCCTGGCGGGCTCCCATCCGACCAAGGCGACCAGGTTGTTCGGATGCCCCGTGGCGTTCGGCGACCCGCCTCTTTGTGACTACGACCTCGTCGTGAGCGCGGACGTCGGCGCCCGGGTACCGGATCCACCGTGGAGCTCACAACGACTGAGTCTTGCTCACCCCGAGGTCCAGGCCCGCTATCTGGCACTGCTGCACAGCCACCGCAGCGCGCTCGGCGCTCGGCTGGACGCCTTGATCGCGGACAATCCGAAAACGGTCATCTTCGTATCCCGCAAGGCTTTCTTCAACCAGATTCGGATGAGCGCCGAGCTCAGACGGCGGGGTTGGACGACCGCGGCGGTCGTGCTCGACGCGCGGCTACAGGAACACAAGGAAGGGCATTTCGACGCGTTGCTCGCCAGCGACCTCTGCAGCTTGCTGTGCTGGCTCAGCGGTTCGTCCGGCGCCAGAATACACACCCAGGGCTGGCTTTTTCGCTACCACATCCCCACGCTGATCGACGCGTTTAAACCTCCCACTTGCCGGCACGTGGTCGAAACCATGGACCTCAACTCGATGTTTCTTCCACCACAAGACACCGATCGAACGCTGGCCCACATGCGTGCGGCCTGGGGCGAGTCCGTCGAGCGCGATCATGCCGTCCAGTGTGCGTGCGAGCGTTACCTGTATCGAAATGCCGACGGCGTCTTGTTTACGGGCAGCGGCGGTTACGAGCGCGAGCTGGGTATCGAAGCCCTTGGCCGAAGTCGGTGCTTCGTCCACTTTCTCAGCTACCCGCTGCGGGACTTCTTCGTCGAAGTGCCAGGTGTTGAAGCGCCGCCCGACGGCTGCGATCCGAGGCGGCTGCGGCTGGTGTTCGCTGGGGGCGTGGTCGCTGTCGAGCCGCGACGGCCGCCGGCCTTGTTCGGAGATGCTCAGCTCGTGGGCACTTTTGCTCCACTCGTGGAAGCTGGTTTGCAGCTTGATGTCTACAACAATCCGCTGCTCGCGGATGGCGGGAGCTACGAGGTTCTGTACAGGGAGCACCTGGAGCTGGCACGCAGGCATGCCAACTACCGGTTTGTCGAGGGCGGGCCGCCATGGGAGCTGAACCGGACGCTGGCCGAATACGACTACGGTTTGATGGTGTACGATTTCACCGGAAACCTGGTGGGAGACAAGCACATGCGAAGCATGATCCCCGCCAAGCTGTTCATGTACCTTGAAGCGGGGCTGCCCGTGCTCGTGAGCTCGCGCATTGCCGCGGCGTGCCGCCTGGTGGAGCAGTATGGCTGCGGCGTGGCGGTGGAGCCGGTTCAGTTGCGCGATTTCCCCGAATTTTTGCGAGGGCTGCAGCACGAGGAGCTACGCCGTGGTGCTGCCAGGGCGCGCGAGCGTTTGGCCATGGACGGCCAGATCGAACGTCTGATCGCCATCTACCAGGACGGCAGACCCGACGGCAGCGAGTGAGCCCGCGTTACGCGGCCTGTGGCTTCACGCGCTCCGCCAAGGCTCGGCGCAGCTCCTCGAGCATGAGGCGGGCGCGACAGGCGTAGGTGTGGTGCTTGCGGATACGTTCCCGGCCGGCGCGGATCACTCCCTGGCGCCAGGCTTCGTCCACAAAGGCACGACGCACGATTTGAACCAGCTCTTGATGGTCGGAAAAGAGAGTAACCTCTTTGCCTATGGCGAGATTCTCTGCGATCTCGCCCGGCGTGTAATCGAAATCGCCGTCACTGCGGGCTACCAGGAAACCACCGGCCGCGATGGCCTCGAAAACACGTGCATGCATGTTGCAGTGACGATTGATGTGGAGCACGACCTTGTGCTCGCAGTAGGCACGCGCGAGGGGCTCGCCGGGCTCCACGAAGCCCCTGGCAAAGGGGCGGAAGCGCGGGATTTCGTCCCACCCGCGTCCATAGAGTGCAAGGGGTATTCCCGCATCGAGCAGCGCGCCGGCAACGCGGACGCGATCCACGTGCCGCGCTGCCAGCAGCGCCTCGTGCACCACGCTCTCGTACCGGGCTGGTGGAATCTCCGCACCCACGTCTGCGATGACCGCATCGAGGATCGGCCTGATCCAGCTCATGGCCAGCGGCACGACCTCGGTCCGCTCGAGCCGGCGCCGGAGCTCCGGGAAGACCCCGGGCGCAAACGCCGAATCCGCAGGATAATAGAGGTTGGTGATGTAGGCGACCTCGTCGCGAGGCTCGCCCGGATCCCTCAGCTTGAACTTGTCTGGATCGACAGCGAACGGGGCGCAGGCGATGTGGGGATAACCGAGGTCACGGTAATGGTTGGTAACCGAAGTGTTGAGGGCGAAGGTGAAATCGAGGGAACCTAGTTGCTCGATGATGCTGGGCTTGCGCAAGCGCGGCAGCTCGTCCAGGATCCAGCACACCAAGGGAAGTCTCGAGGGAATGAGCCTGCTCGCCTCCGGGCGCACGTGGTCGATGAGAAAGAGCAGGTCAGGCTGGAAGTCGCGCAGCTGGCCCGCGATGCAGACGTGCTGGAGGGTGTCCAGGGCGCTTTGTTCCATGAGCACGTGCACTTCACAACCCGCCTGCTCGAAACCGCGTGCCAGGTCCTGCGTGACATACTGGAGGACCGTGGTGTGGATGGAGGTCAGCAGCAGCAGCCGAGGCTTGCGCCGCTCGCGGCCCGCCAGGACGTCCAGGAGCCTTCCCGGGGCACTCGCGTCATAAGCTGCTTCGAGCTCATCGGCTATGAGCTGGGCTTGCGCCACGTGGTTCTTTTCTACCTGGTTGAGCACCTGGTTCAGGCTTGCCGGTATATCCAATTGAATGCGAGGAATGATGCGGTTGGGTATCGCTTGAAAAAACTCGACCAACTCTCGCACCGGATCGGCTCCCGTAAAGAGGTGGATGCGGTCGTCGTCGAGCAGAGTCGTGATGTTGATCAAGCCGAGCAGCACGTGGAGCGCCTCGAGGTCAGGCTCGAGTAGATACACTACCTGTTTCCAGTTGGGCATGGGACAGGTGATGCGGTTGTTGATCGCATTGGCTACATTCGGATAGCGCAGGATGGAGCCCACGCAGACATGCGCGAACCTGGCGCTGTTCGCTCGGGCGATCGCCTGCTCGACCAGCGCGGGATCGGGGGGTGGATTGAGCTCTCGCAGGTAGGGCCCGTCCCTGCGTAGCAGCAGGTGGTATGGCTTGCGCTGCACCACGGGGCCCTCGGACCGGCGGTGCAGCGACCAGGGCACGTCCGGAAGCGTGACCACAAGCAGCTCGGATTCCGGGAGCTGACTCAGACGCTCGACCGTCGCGCCAAAGCGCCTCTTCAATAGTGCCAGGTTGCGTTGCCGCGTCTCGCGGGCGACGGCGGCCTGCTGGCTCATGAGCGCCGCGGCGTCGCGCTCCACTTGGGTGCGTGCACCAGCTTCGAGATCCGCGGCAGGCAACCATTCGGCCAGGGCAGCGGGGCATTGGAGCTGCGTCCAGCAGTCCAGAATCTGTCGGGCGACCGTGGGGCTGGGGCTAGGCCGGGAAAGGGCCAGAAGAAAGCGCAGGCAGTGATAAGCCTCGCCCTGCTCGAACAAGAAAGCCGACCACTGCCGGCAAAAATCCGTGGGCCATTCCCCCGAATGCTCGCACAAGGTAAGAAAGTCGGCGCTGAAACCTCGGCAGGCGTCCTGGACAGCGCGCTCCAGTGCAGCGTGGGTGGCCGCCAGGCCAGGATCGGCGGGCGCGGCAGCGTGGCAGACCACTCGACTGGGCGCGGCGCCGCAGGCAGCCAGGAAATTGCACAACTCGAAGTAGCCTGGCAAAGAGTAGATCTCGGTCGAGCCCACGACGTCCGCAAAGTGGTATTTCTGGGGGCCTTGCTCGACGGGGGCCGCAAGCTCGCGTGTTTGTACGGTGCGCAGCATGCGAGCGTCCGGCTCGAGCACCAACACCTGTTGCAGCGCGGGCAGCAGCCTGGCGGCAGCTTCAAGCACATTCCCACCCGAGCTGCCTACGCATACCAGGGTGCTGACCTGCGCGGCTTCAAGCCCGCTCAACCGAACGCGCAAGCTCAGCGCCTCCCCTAGCTCTTCGGTCCGGGGCAGGTCCCCGGCGGCATAGGCATCCAGCTCGTTCAGACCTGCCGGGGGCTGCTGGCGCAGCTCATCCAAAGAAATCATGCGGCCCTCCTTGGCCTCGGGTGCTTGGCTGCGCCGCTGTCCGGACCCGCGCCGGTTCACGCCTCCGCGCACACGGCATTCAGGCATGTTATCGGCGGCTTTTCGGGGCGCTTGAGTCGCTAGCGCGCCAGCGAGCCTATCTTGCGGGCCTCCAGGGGCTCACCGGTCAACCCTACAGGTCGTCTTTCCTGGGACACCCAGGCTCGCGAGGCCGGGGCAAGGTGACTGCGTTGGCCCACCCGGATCCGCGCCGCCCCGCGAGCTGCAGTGTACGGCCGGCCGGTGCACGTACTGACCTGATTGACCGGCGGCGGAGCGCGGCCGATCGACGGCGCTCGGCTCCGGCCTCCGGAACATGGGGCTCACGGAAAGGTGCCGTCCTGGTATCCTGCGCTCCACCATGACTGTGCCAAGGCGTCGGGTCAAAATAACATTGCCAGGTCGGTTTTGAGGCGCCCGGCCAGCAAGGCGCGCTGTCGCGCGAATACTCCCTGTATTCGAAGGCGGCGCAACACCGCTGGACGGGATGGATCGAAATCGAAGTGGCGATGT
>JAKSBK010000390.1 GCA_022361155.1 Pseudomonadota bacterium | reverse complement strand
TGCTCCCCGCCGCCCGCACCGCCGACGCGGATCGAGACGATCGACGGCGGCGCGGGCGTCAAGCCATCCGCGTTCAGCACGCGGCCCAGCACGCGGCCCGAGGATCGCAGCCGCACGTTCAGCTCCAGCGTGCTGCCGTCGCCCATCAAATGGGCAGCGGCGGTACCGACAAGGAACCCGTTGCCCAGGCTTGCCGTGACCGCGACCTCACCCTCGGGAATGCCGGTGACACGGTAGCGGCCCTGGGCGTCCGCGACGGTATGAGCGCCCAGCGGCCCTGCGATAAGCGTGACCTCCGCACCAGGCTGGGGCCGTCCATCGCCGCTGACCAGTCCCTCTACCGTGCCGAGCCCGTGCGCGCGCAGCGTCAGCTCTACGATCTGGTCTTGGCGCTCGATGTTGCCCAGCGCGAAGCCGGTGCGCGCGGTCGAC
Source organism: Pseudomonadota bacterium (assembly GCA_022361155.1). NCBI lineage: Bacteria > Pseudomonadati > Pseudomonadota > Pseudomonadota bacterium. The sequence goes on along the minus strand of JAKSBK010000390.1, from coordinate 18,875 downwards.
GGATCTTGGGCGTCCACGCGCACCGCCCCGGCTGGGACATGATCGAAGCGGAAGCGCCCCACGTCCCGCCCCGAGCCTGTGGTGGTGGTCCGGCCGATCACTCGCCCGCCCGCGGTGAGAGTTACGGCACCGAACGGCACAGGAGTGGCCCCATCGGCTGCGACGAAGATGCCGGCGACCGACCCGGTCATGCTCAGGCGCACCGTCACGTCCAGCGTGGTGCCGGGGTCTGCCAGCAACGCAGACGCGCGACCGCCGCGGCCAAACACATCGCTGGCTTCAATGCTCAGCGGGCCTTCGAACACGTTCTCGAACCTCACGACACCGAGATTCGAGGCCTCGACGGCCCCCTCGTGCAGCCCGCCGGTAAACCCGGCCTCGCGCACGCGCACGAAGGCATTGTCGACCGGTAGGCCCGCCGCGTCCTGTACGCTCACGCGCACTACGCCGCGGCCGAGCAATCGGAGGTTCTGCTGCGCATCTTGGTTCGCGCGCAGGAAGACCGCTGTCTTGGCCACGCCGCCCGTGACCGGGTCCCTTGCCGTAAGCGTGTATCGGCCTTCGGGCAGGATCTTGGCAAAGGCGAAATGGCCCACAGCGTCGGTCGACACCACGACGTCGGGCAGCACCCCGTCCGCGGTCACTTCGATGCCGGCTCCCGCCGGGGTCACGCCATCCGGCAGCAGCACCGTGCCCGAAAGCTGGCCCGCGAAACTGGCGTCGCCGGAAAGCAGCGTGAGATCGAGCGCGAGCTCCTGGCCAGGCACGGTGAGCACGTCGGTCGCGCTGACAGGCACCGGCAGAAAGGTCTGACTCGCGGTCACGCTCACCGGTCCGAGGTTCACGGCCCTGAAGCGGTACTCGCCGCGGGTGTTCGTGCGCACGCGCTGCGCCACGCCGTGTCCCAGACTACATGTCGCCGAGACGAAGACCTTGGAGCGCAGGACCACATCCGCGCCGAACACCGGACTGCCAGCGGCATCGCGAACCACGCCAGACACGCTCCCCGCCCCTGCGAACTGCAGCGTGCCCGTGGCCACTTCGCCGTCGCGCGTGATCGACGCGCTCGCGCTTGCCACATCCGCGAAACCGGTGCCCGCACGAACCGCGCGCGCATGCACCGCGCCGATCGGCAGGCCGTCGAAGCGGGCCATGCCGTGGCTGTCCGTGGTGGCCGGGTTGCAGCCGCAGGCAGCTTTGCAGCGACCCAGAAGGCCCACTTCTTGGCCGACCAAAGGTGCACCCTTGGAATCAAGCACACGGAACTCGGCGCTGCCCAGGCCGGAAAGCACCACGACGACACCTTCGACGATCTGCTCGCTTTGCGTGACGTACACCTGCGCTTGACCCGAGCGCAGTCCGTCGCGGCTTTGCGCGAGTACCGTGTGCGGGGCGCTAGGATCGACCGGCACGCCGGGGATCTCGAAGCTGCCGTCCGCAGCCGACACCACGCCGCGACCCGCGATCGACACGACTACGTCCGACGCCGGAACGCCATCGGCGTAGCTAACAAGTCCCTGCACGCTGCCGTAGCCGGGTCCAGGCTGCGGGGCACCCGCAACAGGCACGTGGATCACAAGGACTTGACCCGTCAAAGGCTGGCCCGCTACGGCCGTGCCGTGGATCTTCGCGCTGTCCCGCGTGTTGAGCGCTGCCTTGAGTGTGAACGGGCCGGCCGGGACGTTCTCGAACGAAAACGCACCGGCCCGGTCGGTCTGAGTCACGGCGATCGTGGTGCCCTTGGCCTCGTACACCACGGTCACGCCCACGCCCTCCCGTTGCTCAACCCCCTCCACGATCCGGACCTGTCCCGCCACCGAGGTGGCGCTGCCGTCCAAGGTTACGTCTACGCTGGCGGTGCCACCCGCACGCCCCACGTTGCCGGATGCCCGCCCTACCCCAGTACCCTTGGCCGCAGTCACACTGACTTGGCCCACGGTGATGCCGTAGACCGTGTAGCGTCCAGAGCCATCCGTGGTCGTAACGCCGCCGACCTGCGGATCGGTCTGGCTCACGACCGCAACCTGCGCGCCCGACACCACGTTGCCGCGCAGGTCGCGCACGGTGCCGCGGACCACGCCTTGACCAAGCAACGCAAAATCGAGCACCACGTGCTCGCCGGCCGTGCTCACAAACCCGCTCGCACGCTGCAACGAGCCCGTGCGCGGATCGCGCGTGGCGAGAATCCACGGGAACCCACACGCGTCCTGACGCACGTAACGGAACTCGTAGCGACCCTGCCCGTCGAGCTCCACCGCTGCGAAACCGGCCGCGATGGGACTCGACTCTTGCTCAAACAAGGAGGGCAAGCATTCCCAGTTGGAGTTGTTCTGGTACGTGACCGTGCCCGTGGTCACGGCGCCGCCATCTGGCCCCACGACGCGGCCGGAGATCACCGCACCGGGGTCTTCCAGCGTCGACACCAGCTCGACGGTCTTGGATGGTCCGACCACGCCGCGCTGATCACGCATACCTGAAACCGCAAGCGTGCTCGGAACGTAGGGTCCTTCCGGCTGCTCGAGCGAGCCGAACACAAAGCGACCAGAAAGCTGGCGCTGTGCCGACTGCATGCCGTTCTGAGGGATCACGTAATGGTCAAGCACAGCCGCGCTGTCCGCATCCACGATGCGGTCGAACAGCACCGCAACCTGGAACCCGAACGGACTGGCGCCGTCGATGGTCTCCGGCCCCACCACGCTCGCCGATACGAGTTGCGGGCCGCTGGACGCCACCGCTTCCACGCGCAACGCCTGCGAGCTCTCGTAGCTGCCGTCACCGTTCGCGTCGACTTCGAGCACGAGCGTTTCCGGCCGGCGCCGATCCACGAGCAAGCGTGCTCGGGTGGCCGCTGTCACGGGCACGGCCGTGAGCTCGCCACGCACGAAGCTCCCATCACCACGCGGCTGGGTGAGCGAGAGGTCGAGCACGCCAGGTCCCGTGCCCTTGAGCTCAAGCGTGTAGAGCGGCGAGTTGACCTGGGTCAGCAGCCCGACCAGCGCCTCCGCGCTGGTTGCGCCCATCGGAATCCAGACTGCTCCGGCAATCTCGCTCACCGGCGGGACGTCCGGCGCTGCGGGGGCATCGCTGCGACGACCCACGTCATCCAGCAGCGTGACCTCGACGGGCGGCGCACCGCTGCCGCTGCCAACCGCGAAGCGCAGAAAGTCCGCGCCCGATACTGCGACCGCGTCGATCTCTTGCCCGAACGGCAACAGACCACCCGCCGCATGCATCTCCGACGCCAGCGCTGTGCCCACAGCGCGCGCAAACGCGTGCCCCGCTTGCGTTTCTCTGAGCAGCTGATCGAAGGCCGCGTCGAGCGGCTCGCCGCCGTAGAAGTCAAACGCCAGATCGCGCGCGGCCGAACGAGGGTCCTGACCCAGCGACACGCGCAACCCCGCCTCGGCCAAGGCGAGCGCCCTGGCCGTGGTCACACTGCGCGGAATCCGCAGCACATCAGGCGGGAGCGTTCCCGCGGCCGCGTTGCTGATGCTCCATGCCTGACCCAGCACGCGCATGGCTGCGGCCACCACCTCGCGCGGTAGACCGTCGACACCCGCGGGCAGCACCAGCGTATCCGGAGAGAGTGCGACTCCGCGTTCACCCACCCCAAGACTCCACTTGAGCTTGCCCGCCCCCGGTGCGCTCGTGTCCAGCTTCAGATAGGTCGCAACCACTTGCCCGGTGCGCTGGGCCACGAAGCGGTACTCCAGCGTGCGCGCGTCGCCCGGCAGCAAGGTCGGGATGCGCTGCTCCAGATCACCCGCCGCTCTCGCCCCGGATAGGCTGGCCGCGGTCAAGGCCACGCTCAGGTCGTTCGCAATGCCCTTGCCGATGTGGTTCACCGTGGCAAACACCGAGAAGGGCTCTCCCGCCCGCACCACGCTCGGAATCGTGAACGTCATGTCAAAGAACGGGTTGCGCACCAACACCCCGCCGCGCGCCTTGCCCCTGACGTCCACCGGCCCGATCGGAAGCCCATCCAAGACCGCAGCAATGTCGAACTCGATCGAGTGAAAGCCCTCCTGCTCGCCGCGGATCAGAAACTCCGCCTGACCTTGCTCCGCCGCTTTGAGCACAACCGTGTCGTCTGCCGTATCCGGCACTCCATCGAGCCCCACCCCACGCACCGGCAGCGTCTCGGGCTGCACCCCACGCACGGTCTCCGGCAGCACCAGCGGATCGTCCGCACTGCCAGGCACACGATCAGCGCCCGCCGGCAGCTTCACTGTGCCTTGCACATCCCGCACCGTCAGCCCCGAGCCAACCGGCGCCCCATTGGCCACAAACAGCTGCGCCGAAAAGAACTGCTTCAAATACCCCACGTTGCCCGGAATCACGAGCACGCTCGGAATCCGAATCGGCTCTCCCGACGGAGCCCGCAGCGTACCGTCGAAGTCCGGGATATTGAGCGCCTTCAGATCCTCGACCTCGAGCAGCGTCGGCACGATCAACGGCTCCGGCAGGTCCTGCGCCACACTCACCCCCGCCCGCGGCGGCGAAGAAGGCGGCTTGATCACCGCCGGCACCGGTACGCCCTGCCGATCAAACGCCACCGGCAAACTAAAGCTCACCGACTGCGACTCCGTGGCCATCCCCAACGTGAACTCAAACCCCACGTAGTCATCGCTGCTCAGCACGATCCCCTTGTCCCGAATCTCATCCAACGTCAACGGCCGCGTCTTGACCGACGTGATGAGCACCTGATCGATCACCTTCACCGTGAACTGCAACGGCGTAGCGTCCAGCACCGGCTTGCCGTCTCTGACCAGGCGGACGTTTGCGAGGGCGTAGTCGCCTGCCATCGGCAACGGTGGCAGGCGCAGCACCAGCGGATCTTCGGGCGGTGGATCACTCAGGGCGAGTTGGGGAACCGTGATGGTGCGCTCCAAGCCGGGGCCTGAAAGCTCGGCCTGAACCTCGAACGGTCCGCCGAGGAACTCTGCGACTTCTTGGGTTGCGAGCACGCGGTCGCCGGCGCGTACGACGACGAGCACGCCGGAGTCGGTGTTCTTGGGGATCACGGGTTCGGGTGGGTCGAGGGTTGCCGAGAGACCGGCGATGGGGATGTCGAAGGAGGTGACGGTGGGGAGGCGGGAGCCCGTTTGGGCCTGGGCGCTCCACGCAGCAGTCCAACCCGCTAGGACCAGCAAGAAAGCAGGTCGCTGGCAGTTTCGATAGCAACAACTTATTGCCAGACGTGACAACGCCACCTCGCCAGCTACAAGTCCGCCTCGCAAAGCTTGCGTCTTCCATCGGCCATCAGGTGCCGATACAGTTTGTACGCGCACCAGACTTGAGGAAACGTGCTCAGCGTCATAAAGGAATGCCTACGCATGAAGTGCAGACTCTCTGCCCACTCCGTCATGTCGAAATTGCGTACGTCGCCTGGCCCATCGAGCGCCGTCACGTGTTGCGCCCCCGCGGCTCCAGATAGTGGCTGGAAGTAGTATGCGAGCTCGGCCCATTTTCTCGTCTGTTTAGTATAGGTCGAAACCGGTGCGAACCCGGGAACAAACCACAAGTATTGCTGATCCGACCCCGTGTCCTGAAGTCTCGCCCAAAACTTCTCGTTAATAGAGTCTCCTTTTAGACCAAACACTCCCACCTTCGGTTTCTGCCACCTTTGAGACACAAACCACGGATTAATGGGCGCCAACTGCAATGGACTCCAAATGCCCGCATCCACTCTAACCGCATAATCGCCTGGATAATACGTATTGAAAAGTCGTCCATTTCTGATTCTGCTCTTGTTGTGCGCGTAGATTCCTCGCCAAGGGCTACTGCCGTTTCCGGATCGCCATCTCACATCATACTTGACCTGAGGTTCCAACTCCGCACGCAGCTTCTTCTCCCAATCCGTGTAGTCGTCAGTCGCCTTTGCGTCCGAACTGCAATCGTCGCCTACACAAGTTGAAGCGCAGTGTTCTCTGTTCAGGTACCGGGCAATACAGGATCCGCCAAATTGACTCGGAATACATACGCGATTTCCCTTTGCCCTGTTGCACGCACTCGCACACAAACCATCCGTAAACTCTACACTACATGGCTTGTTTACGATATCAAATACCGGGGACTTTTCGGGATCTTTCCACCGACGGATCGGAGTCCACCCTGGGACAGAAACCTTCGTGCAATCATCTGTTCCGCAGCGTCGATAATTAATCTCATCCCATTCATCAACCCACTGTTTGTCAGCAGGATAACCCTTGAGCTCCGCAGCTTGTTTCATTGCCTGATCCACAAGATCTTCATTACCGAAGACCTCTGTCGGTATCGCGGCCTCGTTCATAATGTACGTGTCAACCACGTCCTGCATGCCTTCCTGATCGATCGCGCTGTTCACAACGACGTTTCCCAGGCTGTGAGCAATCACGTGTATCGTACGGTCGGGTGAATGCAGCTTCCTTAAGAGCCTGCTCAGGCTGACGCCGGTTTGGAATGCGTGAAACTCATCGTCCGGGAAGTACGTGAACACTGACCCCGGCCGGCTGTTTCTTGCATCTCCAGGCCATGACAATCCGATTGTATGGGCCGGTGCCCCCGACGAATCCTCTTGTGAAGCGAACACAGGATGCCTTGCCCAATACAATCGCTTTATGTACGTGGGGAAGAATTCTGTAGAAAACTGCCCTTCTGTGACGTTGAATCCGTGCACAATGACAGTGAGATGCTTCGCTTTGGGTGGAATGGGCGCCCATGTCTGCAAACGCTGGAACGCTGGGGCAGGCGAATGTGGGCTGGTGGTTTGGGGCGTCGGAGGAACGGTCGCGTTGTTGCCCGGTCGTGCGCTGTATACGCTCGTCCACTCGCTCAACGGTCGGATGTGAACAGCAGCGCTTCGTAGGCTGGGTGGGCTGGGTAGAGTGAGGGGGGGAGTGCCACCATCATCGCGATAATGCCACAGCGTCATTGCGTCGCCGGGGCAATCCTCACAGAAGAACAGAAACTCGTTGTCACCTTCCTTCAGCCAATCGTCCGGGATGTCAATCCGCCCCTTCGAGGAGCCCGCCGATTCGGATCGAACAGCTCGCAGCAGCTCTCCGTGTTGTGCGAGCGCTGTCGGCTTCTGGGTGAGGTACTGCTTGCCGGTTCCCGCGTTCTTCACTAGCCACCAGGAGGCTCCCTGCATGAGCAGGTAAAGGTGCTCATCGTGGGGGAGTTCACGTAGTACACGAATGCGCAGCTGAGCCCAGTCTTCCAATCGAGAGTCGCCCAATGCCGCAGTCCAGGGATCGCCATTCCAGAACGCAAACGCATCTCCGCGCGCCACGGCTTTGGCGTCCAGGGAGTCGACACCCGTGCCTGGTTCACCAAGCAACGTGTCGTTGTTGGAGTCGAGTCGGAGACGAATCTGGTTCAACAGAAGAGTAAAAGGCCAGTCTGCGCGCACAGCGGAGGCGCTATTGTCCCAGTCTTGTGGGGTGCGATTGACCCCGACGTGGCGCGGGTCTACGAGGACACGGGCGCGGATCGTCTTTCCTCGCGGGACTCGGCTTTGTGCAGTAAAGACGGCGGTTCCGAAATGGTGACCGTCTATCAGGTCCAACGAGACGTTCGTCGCTGCAATGGGAAGGGCAGGTGCGTTCGGGTTGCCCGTATCATGAGCGACCAACTGAACATGGCCCTCCTGCACCGAGCTCGGCAGGCCGTAGGCAGCGATTGGTACGACCAAGTCATAGAGGAGCTCCCGCTCCTGGACAGCCCCGGTAGTCACAGGCCTAGTGGGGACCGGCCGGACTGGGAGTACGACCACAGCCACCCCGAGAATCGAAGTTCGGACGCCGCCCAAATGCACGTCACCACCACGCGTTGACGTAGCGGCGGAAAGAAGGGCACCACTAGGAGCCAACGCAACGCGGTCGCCGACGTCGGCGATATGGCCTGCTTGCGAGGGCTTCGTTAAATCAGTGAGACGGACCGTCGTAACGCGGGTCTTGCCCCCAACCAAGGCGAGGTCGTCCTGGAGAACCAAGTCGGTGGCTTTTTCCGGCAGCGTGGACTGGCCCAAGAGAATGGGTTTGCGCGGGTCGGTGATGTCGACGGTTACAAGGCTTGAAGTGCCGGCCTGGTCTCCTGCGATCACGGCGATGTCACGCTTGCCGAGGCGCCCAACGGCAACAGCTCGGCCCCAGAGCTGCGTAGCGCCGAAGGCATTCGCGGGTTGTCCCTGGAAGAGAATCTCTCCCCTCTGCGGGTTGGCGATCACCAGACCCGGCTCGCCCGTAGCGACCACAAGTGGCTGAACGAATCCATCCAGCAGGTCCGCCACTTCAAGCTCCGAGAGAAACGCAGACCGGCCGTCGGGCTTCAGTACGGGAACGTTCATCAGAACCGCTTCCTGACCGAAACCGAGTTCATCGGTATTCAGAGGGACGCGAACATGATGGCTGTCGCCGCCTGCGCGGATAAAGAGCTGGTGTGCAAGCTGAAGGTCGACCACTTGGATTCCCTTCATGGTCGTGATGGCATATGCGGTGTTGTCCTTGACCGCGACGCGACGGACGATGCCTTCGCGGGCTGTGGCCGTAAGGCTCGCGGCGCCGATCCACTCCGTTGGACCAGCGGCGGGCACGCGATATGTGCGCAGATTGGAAGGAAGCGACCGGTCTGCAGGGCCGGTGACAACGATAACCCTGGCCTTCCCATCACCTTCGTCCACCACATCGAGATCCATGGGCCGACCCAGCATGCGCCGCTGTGCTGCCACGATTTCAACTGGAGCCGCGGGGTTGGCGATATCAAAGACCCTGAGAATACCGTGGGTGAAGTTGTTCTGAACAAGATAGGCTCTGGTTCCAACCGAAACGATGCCGGCAGAACTGAAGCCGATGCCTGGGTCAGCAAGAGCCTGTGGCTGATGGGTAGTGAAAGTGCTCGTGTACGGAACGAGTGCGCTGGGTTGGGCCGGTCCGCCCGGGAGCTGATCATCGAGGTCATGAATCCCGTCGCTTAGGGACAGACTGTAAGCGGCGCCAAACCTGAGAGGAGTATCGGGCTGAAACGTGAACGAGGTGATCGTTGCCTGCGACCCCTGAGGCTCGCTGAGGTCTATGGGAAGCCCGTCCAGGCCGACGCCAACCAGCTGGCCAGGTACGGGCTCCCCCATGTCGTCGGTTAGCGTGACGTTTCCAGGCACGTTCATCACTGGCTCGGTAAAGACAACTTGCGGAAAAACAGTGACTGGAACGCCCTTCGCGTCAGCGGACGGATTGGCGCGAGCCGTGACCACAGCGGGCCGCTCGCCGGGTAAGGGCTCTGTGATGTCGCCGCCGGCGGCGACCGCACGGAAGGTGGCGGACACGGTGGTTGGCGCACCGAACGGCAGAGGAAGCATCTCAGCGGTGACCGTGTATGCTCCCGGGAAAGCAGGGGTATAGTCAGACAGCTTGGTCATGCCGGAGGGTTGCCCGGCCAGAGGATCGGTTCGGACGTTGAGGCTCTCGGTGACGCCTTGATGCGCCACTTGAACCGAGCGAACAGCTGCGTTGTCGGCCAAGACCCCCACCAGCAGTGGCTGACCGGCAACTACAACGCCGTCGATTTCCTGCCTGGTCCCGGCGGCCTCGCGCATTACGCGGACGTCGGCCAGGGGCGGTGGCGGTGGCGGCTGTGCCGCGGGAAAGGCGAAACTGACTTCCGAGTAGTTATCGTAGTGACGAAGCGCCGGAATCGAGTCAGCAAGCTTCAGCGGGTCGGTGCGTACTGCGGTCGCACACTGAATGGTGCTGGAGGGCTGCGTGGGCGTGGGGCAGGTCTGTCCCAGCGTGACCCCAGGTAGCATGGCGGCCAGACTCTTTGCACCGGCGGTGGGGAAGGCGTCCCAGATGGTGAAGCTCCCGTCTGCCTGGCTGACAGCCACCGTTGGCGACCCTCCTGCGCTTGTAGCGATAGGCTGTCCGCTGGCATCGACGAAACCAATGCCCACGTTGGCTTCGGGTTCGAGCTCCGGCTTCGTGGCGCTCGTGCCCCACTTGAAGCGCATCACGCGACCCCGAATCGCACCCGCCACCGACAAGGCCTTGCCAACGACACTGGACGCATACGCGAGCACGAAGTGATTGGCCGGAGTGAGGCTCAGAAGCGGCGCTTGGGTGGATGATTGCAGGATGTTGAGCGACCCGAAGCTATTCCGAACTCCCGGGAACGGAGGGGACGCAGTCACGACCTTGGGTCCGGTTGCGGTTTCCTCCACGAACGCGTGGTCAATCACCTCGAATGCCACTCGCCCGTCTGGCATCTCGAGGCGCCGAAAGACGTAGTAAAACGAATCCTCCGGCGCACCTGGCGGCTTGGGGAACGCAAGATCGACTTCCTTTTGGAAAGTCGGTTGTGTCGACGATTCGATCGTGATGCCGCCGCCAAACGCTGCGTCCGCGAATTCCGGACGCTCTGGAAACGCAACGCTATCGAGCGGTCGAACGGAGAACCTCACACCCGCCTGCAATGCCCCCTCCGGGATCCGCAACTCCGCCCCGCCGGCGCCCTTGACCACACCGCCACCCGGCCCCACCGCGACCCGGCCATCGACGCCCACGTACTGGCTGCGTGTGAAGCTGGTTACGTTGCCGTGGGGGTCGGTGATGCTGATGAGCAAGCGGTCATCGATGGTGGCCGGAAGGACTCCGGTGATCGATCCATCGTTGCCGACTGTGAAGCTGACGACGATGCCGTTGCCTTCGTTGGTGATGAGAATGCTGGTGCCGGGGGGCAGCGAGCCAGGCGGCGCGTTGAGGGCAACCAGGCCGTCGCTGTCAGGCATGGAGAACTGGACTTGGTCGGTGTTGTATTCCGGCGGCTTGTCGGCTTGGGTGGTGAAGGTTGTCGGAGGTACGATCACGGGATCGCCGAAGCTGTCGCGCAAACCGCTCGCTTGCAGCGTGTAGGCGGTGGCCGGCTTGAGGCGCTCTTCGGGAATCAACGCGAGCGTCGTACCGCTGGCCGCGAGGGCCACGCGCAGCGGTACGGATTGCATGTTGGCGATCGGGCCTTCCAGCAGTTGGATGTTCGCCGGGTCGATGGATGCTGGGTCGAGTGGGGCGCTCGTCGTGATCTCGACCTGGATCGTGGGCTTGACCGCGACTGCGCCGTCTTCAGGGGTGACGCTCGCCTTTGTCACCTGGCCGACGAGCGAGAGGTCGAGGCTGATGGTCTGCTCAGCGGTGACCCAGGCCAACGCGCTGCCTGCTAGCTTGGTTTCCGAGACGCGGGCGCTGAGCGTGACGTCTCCGGGTTTGGCGGGCACGAGATAGCGGCCGTTCGGGCCGGACAGGGCGGCGAAGGGCGAGTTGCTCGTGGTGACGAGCGTCGATACAGGCGTGCCTTGCTCGGTTCGTGTGGTGCCTGCGACGAAACCGACAGGTTCGGCGGCGCCGTAGACGACATAGGTGCCTTCCTGTCGAATGCCTGGAAGCTCGGACGACGCGGAGAACAGGCTCTGTCCGGGTTGGGCCTTGCCTACCGCTACGACGATCGGATACGCCACGCCGTCCACGCGTTCGATGCGCGCGAGCAGGAGCGTGCCGCCGGCACTGGCGAGGCTTCCGAGCGAGAGGCTGGCGGGCTTGCGCAGCTTTTCGCCTGAAAGGTCGAGGCAAAGCTCGCTGAGCGGGACGATCCCGTCCGTGTGCGGCAAGTAGTCCGCTACGTTGCGCTGCTGCTCGATGTCCAGGACTGTCTGCTCGGCCAGGCTGTGAGACGCTACTTGCAGCAAGGCGTCGCCATCACCCGTGCTCAGCGCGTCGAGTCCACCGATGGCACCACGGTAATCCTCGCGTCCCGCCAAGACGTCGATGTGGATGTTCCCCTTGCGCAGCGCCGACGCTGCGTAGGTGCGTGACGCCTGGATCGGGAAGCGCGCGCCTAGGACTACGACGGCCCCGGTCGTGTCGGCGTTCGCGACGTCGATGACGGGCGAGCGATAGAGCGCGATGTCCTGCACCTGGGTTGGTGAGGACGCAACGGTTCCTGTGGCAAGGTCGTAGGTCTCGCTGGTGGCTACCTGCACCACCGTGCCCGATGGGAGCGGCGCGGACGCAGCAACCAGTACGCGCCCTTCCACCAGGCCACCGCCGGCAGGTAGAAGGCCGGGCGTTCCCTGCCCAAACGCCGCTACGATAGGAAGGGCACCCGCGGGATCTACGCCGGTCAGTGGATCGCCGACCGCAGGGTGAACAGGCCCACCGTCATCGCTGCTGACCACGGCGTAGCTGCCGAGCTGACTGAGCTCGAGATGAAGCGTGCCGCCGGCCGCCAGATTGGGTGCGCTCATCACTCGCCAAACCACGTTGTCGGGCTCGTACCTGACAACAAGCGCAGGACCCTCGGGCAAGCCGTCGATGTCAAACGTCAGGTTGCCCTGCAGCAGCGCCGCATCCCCGGCCCTCAGGTCGAGCGCTGCCAGTGGTGACCAGCCGAGCGGAAGCCGGGCGGGCAACCCCTGCGCAGACAGCGGCGTCAAACGCAGACTGGTTGGCCCCGGAAAGGCACCCGGATGCACTGTAAGAGTCGCTTCGGCTGCAGCGCTCGGCCATCGAGACAATCTGGCGTTCAGCGTTGCCCCCCCGGGTCCCACCTCGACCGGGTTGGCCAATGGCGTTAGGCGCGCATCGACAGCCACCGAACCCACATCAGGCTGGATCGCGACGGCCCGGGCGACCGAAGTGAAGCCGGCCAGCTGCGCGACCACGGTGAGATTGGATTGGTCCGTCGCCAAGTTGTAGCGGCCGTCCGCGCGGGTTGTTGTGCTGGTCTCGACCGAACGCACGCTGGCTCCGGCCAAGGCGAAGCCCGTGTGGTCCGACAGCACCCGTCCGATGACCATCCGGTCCACGCACAGAGCTGCATCAGGCTTGGTAGAGGCGAAGCACTCGCCGCTCGCTGGTGCGCAAGTCCACAGCTCCCGACAGGTCTCTTCCGGACAGACAACAGGATCATCGCCCGAACATGCGCCCGCCACACACGTGTCCTTCCGGGTACACAGGCTGCCGTCATCGCAGACAGCCCCGTCGGCCTTGGCTGGGTTGGAGCACACCCCGTTGGCGGAGTCACACGTGCCCGCCACGTGGCATTGATCTTGAGCCACGCAGACGACGGGGTTGATGCCCACGCACACTCCGGCCCGGCACACGTCAGTCCGCGTGCAGGCATCCCCGTCGATGCACGTCGTGCCGTCGGGCTTGGCGGGGTTGGAGCAAATGCCGGTACCCGGATCGCAGATCCCGATCTCGTGGCATTGATCGAGCGCAACGCAGACAACCGGATCCCTGCCAACACACGTGCCCGACCGGCAGGTATCTACCTGCGTGCAAAGATCGGCGTCGTCGCATGGCGAGGCGTTGTCGACGTGAACGCAACCGGTCGCGGCATCACAGCTGTCGTCGGTGCAGACGTTTCGATCGTCGCAATCGAGTGGCGTACCCGGTGTGCACAAGCCCGCTCTGCACGTCTCCGTGCCGTTGCACACCGTTTGGTCAAGGCACAGGGTTCCGTCCGTGACTGGAGGGTTCGAGCAGCCCTCCGTGGGCGCGCAAACATCGTGCGTGCACACGTTGCCCGCATCATTGCACTCAGCATCGTGACGGCAGGCGACACAGATACCCAGACCGAGCTCGCAGCGCTTCCCCGTCGGACAGGTGCGCGGGCGTTCGTCCGCGCCTTCATCGGTATCGTTGTTTCGGTCGGTCTTCCCTGCCTCCCTGCCCGCCCCTGCGGCTGCGCCGCGCTTGCCTTTGCTGCTTCCGGGACCACGCATCCGTGGCCGAGGGCCTTCGTCGGTATCACCGTAGCTGCCCAGGTCCCCGTCGACGGTGCCGCACTGCCCTTGGCGGGGCGCGGGCAGCTCGCAGCTGTTGCCGCGGCAGGCGTCCTTGCCCGCACCTCCGTCGACGATGTCGCGCTCGTCCGTTTCTTCGTCGTCATCCTCATCAAGGACGGCCACGTCGTTGCCAGGCCCAAGGTCGACCCGGTCGCGATCCTCTCCGCCGGAAACGAGATCGTGGCCGTCTCCTCCGGAGATTCGGTCCTCGTCATCCCCACCCAGAATCACGTCGTCCCCGGGTCCACCTTCGATACGATCCGCGCCTTCGCCGCCATGGATCGAATCGTGCCCAGGGCCACCAAAGATCAAATCAGCGCCATCCCCACCAAGAATTTCGTCATTGCCAGAAAGTCCCAGAATGCAATCTGGCTCGTCGGAGCCGACAAGCCTGTCATCACCAGGCGTACCCTCAATGACTCGGTAGCCGGAGCCACAGCGACCACGCGCGCTTCCTGAAGACGAAGGAGCCTTGGGCTGCGAACCGGCGGGCGGCTTCCTCAGCTCAGCGCGAGACAGACCTGGCTGTTGTGGACCCCCATCGCCGCCCTGCTCCGCACACGCTGCAGCACCCCCAACAAGACACAGAATCAATGCCGCCGCACTCGTCCGACGCTCAGTGCCTGCGCACTCCGGCTGTTTCGCGTGCGCCAAAGAGCGCCCACCATATCCACGCGTCGTGTGTTGTACCGCCACGCTGCTTACCCCTTAAGGACGATACTCACCGCAGCAGAGCTCACTGAGACGCTTCGCCGCCCCGCTCATGCAAATAAAGGCAGGCGCTGCAACGTTTAGCGCAACTTTCTTCCCCATTCCGTTTTCCCCTGACCTCTCCGTTCGGCACAAGCAGTGCAAGTACCGGGACTGCGCTCTGCCCAGGATTTGGTAACGGCCGACTATGCGACCAGTTTTCTCCGGCAGCAACTCTTTTTTTCGTGACCGCACTGAAAGCGGAGCACCCCATGACTCGTCACGTTCGCCACGCAGAGCACGGGAAACGGCCTTCCTGGAGTACCCGGACGTCACGCTCATCGGGTTACCACGACTGGTTGTAGGCTGAGAGAGCCTTGTATGTTCTTGCAGTTTTTTGTCTCGCGGGCTCTTGACTCACCCGAGCCGTCCGTTTTACGGGTACTTGCGGGCGCGTGGGGATCGTGTCGCCTTCGCGAGCTCGGGGAATGCAATGAAGAGGGAAGTGACCACGCCATCCGAAAAGGAGCTCGCCTCCTGTGGTCCTGATCCTCGAGCCTGCAGTGACGAGCAGGTAGATATCGCTTACTTCCCGGATCTGGGCATAGAGCACTGGACTGTGACGCGTTCCACGCGCCTGTGGTCGGTGGCGCATAGCCGATTCACGTTATGCATAAGCGTGCGAATGGGAACATGGCCGCCACAAAAGTGGCGAGTCGGACGCAAGACCTACGGCATGCAGCGCAAGTCCCTGATGGTGCTGCTTCCCGGCGACATCCACGTCACCGAGCAAATGCCCGAAGCGGATTTCCACGTTCTCATGTTTGAGCCTGATGTCTTGAAGGGTTGGGGTCTCTCCGAGCCCAGACCGCTACGCCAGCAACTGGAATGCCTGCAACTATGGCAGGCGCTGCGCAACGTGGTGCAGGTACTCAGCCGGAGCACCAGCCAAGACAGTAAAGCGGACGAGCTCGAGGCGCAAGAGCGCGTCTCCGATTTCTTCGAGCAACGCAGCACGATACGCCTTCAAGCCGCGGGTCCATCGGCACGTCGGGTGCACCGTCGTAGCCTAGAAGTACAGGACTTCAGGGCAATGCGTGTCGATTGTCCGGCGACTGCGAGCTCCGGCGCATTCTGCACGGATCGTGACATCAAGCCGCATGAGCTCACCCGCGCCTTCAGGTTCGAGCATGGCAGGCCGCCTTCGGAGTTTCGGCATCGGGTGATGGTAGGGCGAGCTCTGGACGCAATTCGGACAAGGCCCGCTGATGGCCTAGCCCACATTGCCACAGAAATCGGCTTCGCCAACCAATCACATATGAACAAGATCTTTCGAAAGACCCTGGGTTTCACGCCCGGATTCTACCGGAACAGTACCTGCCATGCCGCTGGACGCTTGCCCGCAGCACGAGCAAGAGAACCTGTCCCATGTGGCTCGACGCAAGAGCACGCAAGGCATGCAACAGCGTGGTAGCCACAGATCGGGATCAGGCTGGACACTCCACATCGAGTGGTGACTGGTGCCACGTCTACGACCTCATCCAGAGGAAACACAGGACGAGTTATCCATGACCAAGACTACAATGCGTACGATTCTGCTTTGCGTATCATCGACCTGGCTGTCTGCCTGTGCCTGCGCGGCCGGGCCAGCGGACATGACCCCTTATGACGATGGCTCTACGGGCGACGCCGATGTCGAGTCTGCAAACCTCTCGACCGCGAAGTTCACCTCCGGTTCCTGTGACGAAAACGTTGCGCTTGGGAAGGATCCCTCGGAGTCGGACCGTGGCTGGGGTGGAGGTGCCAAACCCTGGGACCTGACAGACGGGAAGCTCGCTTATCCTCATTGGGCCAGAGGGCTGGCGTTCACGGGGGGTAGGGGGCCTTGGATCGAAGCGTGCGGCATTCGCCAGGCCACTGTGAACCTAGGTGCGCCGCACACAGTCAACCGTGTCCGAGCCTGGCACCATGGCTCCGAACATGTACCGCGTGCAGGCAAGGCGTGGATCGAGTACTGGGACGGCAGCGCCTGGCAGAACGCGTCGGATACGTGGAAGCTCCTTCCAGACCTGGAGACAGGAAAACAAGGACTGCCGGGACCTGGATCAGTCCCTACCGAGCATGTCTTCGCTCCAGTGACGACAAGTAAGGTACGCTTCGTTGTCGACAACTGCGACATCGAGCACGGCTGGCTCTACGAGATCGAGGTTTTCGGCAGCTGCGTCTGCGGGGGCAGCGCTGGCGTCCCATGCGCCGAGGGCCACTACTGCAAGTTGGGGGATGGAGAATGTAGGATGGTTGCCGATGCTGTTGGCATCTGCATGCCGATACCCGGCGTCTTCTGCCTAGCGCTGTATGACCCCGTCTGTGGCTGCGATGGCAAGACTTACTCGAACGCGTGTCATGCCGCCGCCGCGGGCGTGAATGTCTCGAGCCGAGGCGAGTGCAAGCCGTCTTGCGGTCCCAATTGGGAACTTGTACCGCGATCAGCGCTCTCGATGGGTGCCGATGGTACGGGAGGCAGCGGACTATTGGCGAAGTACAATGATGGAACTGTTGTTCATGGTGAAGGGCCAATTTGGTTTGGGCCCCACGCGGCCGGGAATGTGCCAAGCTGGTACCCGGCAGATCGTCTCGCGGACTCTAGCGCTCCCGCTCTATGGCAAACGATTTGGGGACTTGGGGGCGAGACATTGACCGGTTACATCATGGCGCCCACGACCGGCGATATCGAGCTCATGGTCAGCTGTGATGACTACTGCTCCATTGATGTTCCCGGAATGCTGTCCGTTGAGGCGGACACTTGGGGAGGGGGCACGGCGAGTGGACCGATTGCCGGCCGAGCCGGCGTGTGGTACCCCATCACCTTGGAGTTCAGGAATCGTCGGGGCTCGAACTGGTTCAGTTTCTGGTGGCGCTGCAGGCCTGTAGAGATTTGTGACGATGGCATCGACAACGACGGCGACGGGCTCATCGATCTGGCTGATCCCGATTGTCAGTTCTGTGGCAACGGTGTCGTGGAGCCACCCGAGCAATGTGACGATGGCAACACCAACGCCGGAGATGGCTGTTCCTCCACGTGTGAGCTCGAAAACAGACCCCCGCTCGCCAAATGCAGCGACAGAGAAGCGTGTGCCGACGCGCAGTGCCAGGCCTGGGTGGATGTAGATGATGGGTCGTATGATCCCGACGGCGACGCATTGAGCCTGAGCCAGAATCCGTCGCCGCCCTACGAGGGACCCCGTAGCGGGCGCTTCAAGGCTCACCATGTGAACCTCAAGGTCTTGGATGGTCAGGCGGAGGCGATGTGTGGGCCCGTGGTGGTCACGGTCGAGGACTGCACCCCACCAACAATCAACTGTCCAGCCCCGGCCGTGATCGAATGCGTTTCACAGCGCTCGGCTCCGTTTGTGCCGCCGCCGGGGTCCGCGACGGACAACTGCTCGACGCCGGTCGTTATAGCTCCTCCGCCCGGGGACTATCCGATGGGCTCGAGCGAGCTCTTGTACACAGCAAGCGATTCGGCGGGCAACACGGCCTCGTGCACCTCCTCCGTGACCGTCGTCGACACCAAGCCGCCCACGCCCGTATGCCCGGACGACACCAAGGTGAGCTTGGACGCGGCGTGCATGGCGCAGTTGCCCGTCACTGTCATGGCCATTGACGCTTGTGAAGGCGAGTTGCGCGATTCCCACAACTACCAGTTCACGTCGCCGGGCAGCGACACGCACTACTTCTTGTTCAGCGACCCTTCGGGCAACTCAGCGTCTTGCTCACAGACGGTCACTGCGGTCGACGGCATGTCGCCGCACGTGTCCTGCTCGTTCGAACAAGTCTGCGAGCCGAAGGACAGAAGTGACTGCGATAGCGATGAGGACGAAGCGCAGCGCGTACGGTTCACGGTGCAGGACAACTGCGATGCGACTCCGGCCATGCAGGCCATGATCGTTTGCGGCACACAACAGATTCCTGTCAGCGATGGCCAGCTCGTCAAGATCGAGATCGAGGCCGACGGCGATGGCGGGGAGGGCTGCGAAGTCGATCTCGAAGAAGGTGTGCTTGAGCTCGAAGGTCCGTCGGCGAGGCTCGTCGTCAACGGTCAAGACGCCAGCGGAAACGTGGGCCAATGCTCGGCATCATTCCCCCGCAGAGACAAGTAGATAGACGCGGCAGCACGGCGGCGACCATCTGCACCAGCACCCGTCCCAAGGCGTTTGGCTGCCAGCTAGCGGTGCGCAAGAACGGATGCAAGCTCGTGTCGTGCTTGACGTTGGTCGCTCCGGGCCGACCCGGCAGCAGCCCGCCGCGACAGGGTTGCTCATCGCGTAGGCCAGCTTTTCCCAGGTGGCTTCGGGCGTGCGTAGCTGCA
>JAKSBK010000389.1 GCA_022361155.1 Pseudomonadota bacterium | reverse complement strand
GTGCGTACCGACATCGAGCTCGCCCACCGGCTTGGGGTGCGTTCCACTCCGACCTTCTACCTGAACGGTCGACGGCTGGAAGGTGCGCTAAGCCGAGAGCGCCTGGAGCGCGAGATCAGCCTGGCGCTGCAGAAGGACGCTCAGGAAGCGCGCGCCATTCAAAGCCAGGCTCCAGCACCCAGCGCGGCCAAGTTGTTCAGTTCCGAGCCAGCGGAAGCCTGTGACGCCGAACGCTTCAGCCGGCAGGAGGATGGCTGCGCGCTCGAACCCTAGAAGCGCCAAGCGACACCGTGCCCCAAGCCGAGGCGGACCTTTGCCTCGGGATACTGTTAGGATCGCCGCCGCTGAGGAACAAGATGCCCCAATACTGCACTGCAGAACCCTACCCTGGAGCCTCACCGCGGGTCTCATGGATCCCCGCCCCACGCGCCAGCTCGATGCCGCCGGCCACGGCTACGCAGAGGCTCCGAAGGTCCCGACCGCGCTCGACAGGCCGCGCGCTTCGCTGCATCGCGGGGGTTGCCGGTCACTGCGTTCGCGGCCGCTTCCCTTCTAGGCTTCGCCGGCGCTTCCTTCAGCAAGCTGCGGGTTGGCTGCTGGGCCCTGCGCTGGCGTGCCTGTCCGCGAGCTGCTCGCAGGAGGCTCCGAAACCCGAGGGGCCGGAGCTGCGGGAGCTCGTGGTGGAGACCCTGCCGCAGGAATTGGTGCAAACGGGCCTATCCGGTGCAGCAGGGCCCAGCTTCGGAGAGCTTTTGCGAGCACTGCAGCGAGCAAGAGAAGAAGAAGAAGCCACGGGTGTCTTCTTGCGCCTCGGACCTTTCGGAGGAGGCTGGGCTCGCGCGCTCGAGCTGCGATCGGGGCTGCAGTCCATACGGGGCGCGAAAAAGCCGGTGCATTGTCACCTCACCCACGCGGACAACCTCTCCTACGCCGTTGCCGCTCAGGCATGCGACCGTGTGACGATGACGCCCTCGGGCATGCTCGAGCTCGTGGGAGTCTCGGCGCAAGTCGTTTACCTGCGCCGGCTCCTCGACAGCGTCGGGCTGCGTGCGGACGGCGTGCAGATCGGCCGCTTCAAGGGTGCTGCAGACCCCCTCACCCGGAACAGCATGCCCGAGGAAACGATCGAAACGCTGGGAGCGATCCTGGACAGCCTGCAGAGCCAGCTGATCGCCGCGCTCGTCGAGGGGCGCGGTCTATTGGCGCCAAAGGCGCAGGCAATCATCGACGGGGGGCCCTACGATGCGAGCCAGGCACGCGCGCGCGGTTTGATCGATGACGTCGAGTTCGACGACGAGGCTCGCGCACACGCAAAGGCGGCCGCGAAGGCCAAGAGGGTCGCCAAGGTGGCCCTGACCAAGGACGGGGGGTCCATGGATTGGGGCGCGCTGTTCAAGGCGTTGCTCGCGAGCGAAGCACCGAGCAAACCCGAGGGTAGCCGCCTGGCCGTGGTGTACCTCACAGGAGCCATCGGGTCCGATCCGAACCCAGGTTTTCCAGGAACCGCCGCGGGTCCCTTTGTGAAGCATCTTCGCAAGCTGGGAGACGACGACGACGTGCGGGCTGTGGTATTGCGGATCGACTCGCCGGGCGGCTCTGCGCTGGCGAGCGATCGCATGTGGCATGCGGTGCGCCGCGTTGCCAAGCGCAAGCCGGTGATCGCCTCGGTCGGCGACATGGCGGCAAGCGGCGGCTACTGGGTGGCCTCGGCCGCAAGCACGATACTCGCCGACGATACGAGCCTCGTGGGATCCATCGGCGTGGTGGGCGGCAAACTGGTAGTCGCCGAGCTTGCGCAGCGCCTTGGTCTCAACGCGGTAGTGCTGCGCCGGGGGTCGCGGGCGGATTGGGTCAGTCCGATGCGTCGTTTCAGTCCCGACGAACGAGGCGCCCTGCGCTCGTTGCTCGAGCGTACCTACCAGCGATTCATCGGCCGCGTCGCAGCCGGGCGCAAGCTGAAGCACGAGGAAGTCCTGCCGGCAGCCGAGGGACGCCTGATGACCGGCCGCGTTGCTCGCAAGCACAAACTGGTGGACGAACGGGGAGGTTTGAGCGACGCGCTCACGCTGGCCCGGGCCGAAGGCCAGCTTTCGGAGACAGCGCCTCTCGACGTGTGGCCTCCACCCAAGAGCCTGCTGCAGGAGCTGAGCCGGTACTTGCACGAGCCCGACGCGCGAGCGTTGCCCGCCGAGCTGCAGAAGCTGGCCGGCGACTTGCTGGCACCGGGGATGCTCGCGGCCCTGGTCCTGCAGAGCGAGACCGTGGCTGCCACGTTACCCTACGTGCTAACACTCCGGTAGAATGGCGCGGTCGTCGGCTTGTGGTCAGCCCAAGAGCGTCGGAGGCGAGCCCGGTTGCTCGCTTGCTGCTCGGCCTTGCGGAACGCAATGCCAGCGCACAGGTGCTGCTGGGTGCCCGGCGCGTGCTGGTGCGCGACGGCGAGCTCGCCGGGGTGTCCCCCGCCGACAACGATGAGACGTTTCCCGAGTTTCTCTGCAACTCGGGTCGCGTGACCCGAGATCAGGTCGACGCCGCCCGCGAGCAAGCCGAGTCCGAGGGCCTGGGCGTCGACGAGATCTTGGTCCGGCAGGCGCACCTGACAGAACTCGACGCAGGCTCCGCGCGCCGAGCCATGTGGCTGGACCGCCTGGTCAGGGCGCTGGGCAGCAGCAGCCTGCAGATGCGCCCACCCGAGTCGCTTGCCCCGGCCCCGACGACCGGGACGGCTCCCCGCTACGACTTGGTGACCCTGCTGCTGGACGCACTGGCCCGCGTTGCCGTGCAGAGCGACGCCGCTCGGGTCGCTTCGAGGCTCAACCACCGGCTTGCTTGGCGGCAGGGCCCACACAAGGCTCGAGCCAGCGCTTGGGCGGCGTTCGGCGACCTGCCGGCCAGACCCGTGCTGTCCTTGGTGCTGGCACGCAATCCGGCCGGTGCTCCGTTGATCTCGGCACTGCTGCGGGCCGACCTGGTCGCTTTGCAGCCCCCCGGCCTCGCACCCCCCGCCCGCGCACCCGTGCCGGAAACACTGCCGCCGCCGGTTCCGCGCACCGAGACGCTGCCCCCAGCGGCGTGGCCGACCCTTGCAGGCAGCTCGCTCCCAAGCGACGGACCGACACGCGCTAGCACGCCCGCGCCCGCCTCCACCCCACCTGGCACGGATGCCGGCGCCCGGGCACAGGCGTTGACCCCGACCCGCAAGGGCCAAGGCCTGCCCCGTACTCCGTTACCGGAATTCCGCCGGATTCGTGAGACGACCGATGACCCCCTGCTGGCAGTCGAAGAGCGTATCGCGGAGCTGGAAGGCTCGTCGAGCGATGCCACGTTGCTCGCGCGAAGCTGGTGCGAAGCAGGCCGCTTGTGGCTTGATCACTACGGCTCCGTGGAGGAAGCGGCACGCTGCTACCGAGAGGCGGCAGCAGCGGACCCGGCCAACCAAGACGCGCTGCGCGAAGCAGCCAAACTCTGCTTCGCACTCGGGCAGGCTCAGGTCGCGGACGCGTACGCAAGAGGAGCGGCCGAGGTCGCGGGCTCGCAGCGCGAGCGCGCCCGGGTCATGCGGCTGCGAGCTGCGATCGCACGCGCGCGCGGCGACTCCAATGCGATGATCGAGGCGCTGTGCGAGGCTGCAGCCCTGGACGAGCTCGATCCGGAACCGCACATGATGGTCGCCTACGAGCTTGCCGCAGACGGCAACCTGGACGGTGCAGTGGCGCACGCGAAACTGGCCGCGTCTGGATGGAGAGGAGAACAAACCGCTCGCGCATGTGCAGTGATCGCCTGGGCCTATACGCTGCGCCCCGAGGACGCGAGCCTTGCCTCGCAATACGCCGAGCTGCTGGAAGACGAATCGCACCCTACCGCGGCGGTGGCGGTGCTCGCGCGGACCGCAAGCCTGAGCAGCGAAACAGCCGTGCGACGCAACCTACTGCTCAGCGGCGCTCAGCGCGCGACTGCAATCCGCAGACCGGACCTGGCCGCCGAGCTGCTGCTCGAGGCTTTCACATCCGAGCCCCATGTGGAGTTGACCTATGGCGCCCTGTTGACCGCGCTTGAAAGCCAGGGCGACCACAGCGCCGATTGCGCGGTCGTGGCCGAGGAGATCGCGGCGCACTGCCCTCCCGAGCAACGCGGTGTCTGGCTCACTCACGCCGCGGAGTGCGCGCTGCGAGCCGACCGCGGGCGCGACACCGCACTGGTGCTGCTCTACCGCGCGGTCGCCGCCGACCCGCTGGAAGACGGGGCCCTGCAAGGCCTGCGCGCGCGCGCCTCGTCGGCGCTCGGAAGGAGCCTGCTGGCGGACGCGCTCGCACTGGCGGCGGAGGCGCAAAGCGGCTCCCACCATGCGCGCGCATGCGAGCTATTCAAAGAGCTCGCAACGTTCGTAGAGCGGCATCTGCATGCAGCCGGCCGCGCGCTCGGGGCCTGGCAGCGCGTGCTCGAGCTCGACCCCGGTGACGAGGCAGCCGAAGCACGTATCGAGCGGCTGCGAACCAAGGCGCGGGCACAGGAATCGATGGCGCTGGCAGCAAGGCGGGAGCTGGCCGCGGCGCGAGGCCGGCACCGGGCCTACGCAGCGCGCAAGCTCGCAGCGCTGCTGCGCGACAAGCCCGAAAGCCGAGGCGAGGCTGCAGACCTGTACGCCGCCTACCTCGAGGAGCACCCCGACGACGAAGCCGCCAGCGCGACGCTGGAGGGCTTGCTGGAGCTGATTGGTCACAACGACATGTTGGCCGCCTTTCTTCAGAAAAGGCTGACACGCTCGACCGATGCAGCGGAGACGGCGCGGCTATTGAGCCATCTTGCGGCCGTGCACACGAGGCGCCGCGATGCACGCGCGGTGGCGCACGCTTGCGTCGCCCTGTTGGCTTTTGCTCCACGGCGCGACGACGGCGTGGCGCGACTGGAACGCGCAGCGGTTCGTTTACGTGAGCCCGAGCTGCTGCGCGAAGCCCTCGTACTTCGCGCCCAGCTCACGCGCAACCCACGCGAGCGCTCCCGTGCGCTCGCTCGGCTCGCGTCGCTGCTGGAGACGAACAACGAGCCGCAGGCTGCTGTCGCCGCCGCCGACGCGGCTTTGGTCGCCGACGAGAGCTGCGCCGATGCCGCCCTGCTGATTCTGCGCCACAGTCGCTGGGTTCCGCTGGACAGGAGCGTACGGGTCTGCAGCCTGGCACGGCTCGCCCTGGGCGATTCGGCCGCTGTCCTGCGGGCTTTGGCGAACGCGGCCGAACGCATCCACGCCGACGATGTGCTCACGGACGCGCTGCAGGCTTGGTTCGCTCTGGCACCACTCGATCCCGAAGTGCCTGCTCGGCGCCTCAGCCATGCCCTGCGCACCGGGCACGGCACCCAGATCGCGGCCGCGGCCACGATTGCACTGCACCGCGATCGCATCAGCGCGTCGACGTTCGTTCCGCTCGTGCAAGCCATCGACAAGCTGTCTGCGATGGGCGATGCACGGACAGCGGCGGGGATCGCATTGCTTGCGCTAGGCGCCACGGGCAGAGCCGACCAGGAGCTGGCTCAGCTCGCGCTCGACAAGGCCCGGCGTTGCGGCAACCACGCTCTCCTCAGAGATGCCCTGGAGTATCAAGCGGCGCTGTCGAGAGAACCCCAGCGTACGATCGCCCTGGTACAGTTGGCGGAAGTGCATCGCAAGGCGGGGCAGCCGGCGGCGGAAACGAGGGCTTTGCTGCGTGCGGTGGCGCGCCCTCCGCGCGAGCCGGACGCACTGTCGCGTCTGGCCGCCCTGTACGCGCAGAGCGGCGACGGGGAGCGCCTGCTAGCCGTGTTGTCGCTGCAGCTCGAAGCCGGCAGCGAGGCGCAACAACGGCACCAGGGCCTTCTCGATCTGGCTTCCGCAGCCGCCCATGTCGCAGGCGATCGGCAACGCGCGCTCGGTTACGTTGCCATGCTGGCGCACGAGCTCGCCCATGACCAAGAGCGCCTCGCCGGCGCAGTCGGTACCTTGCGTTCACTCGGTGACGATCGCTGGGCGCTTGCTGCCGCCCTGGAGATCGCTGCCGGTCTCGCTCCGCAGCCCGCCGCCCAGGTGTGCGCATGGGTGGCGGCAACCGCCGAGCACGAGCTTGGCGATGTCCGCCTGGCCCTTGAAGCTGCGACACGAGGACTGGACCGCGATCCGAGCGAACCCACCCTGCTGGAGGTTTTCGAACGCCTCGCGCTTTCGCTGGGAGCCTTCAAGGAGGCTCAGACGCAGTTCGCGCGCCTCGAGGGCGCTGCGCGTGGCAACCACGGCAGGCGAGCCGCGCTGTATCGAGCCGCGCGCTGGCACGAGCGTGCAGGAGAGCCGGCCACGGCACTGCGCTACTACGCTCAAGCCTTCGAGCTCGCACCGTCGCGCGGTGTGAGTTGGGTTGCGCTGGCACGCCTTGCCCGGGAAACCGGCGACTTCGAAGCGCTGGTCCAGGCGTGCCTGACACTGGCGAATACTACCCGGGAAGGACCGCGCCGCAGCGCATTGCTTCAGCGGGCCGCCGACTTGAGCGAAATGGAGCTAGGAGACCTGAAGCGGGCCTTCCCCCTGCGCTTGAGGATCTGGCAATCCATGCCCGTGCCGCTGTTCGGTCATGCCGCCAGGTTGGCCGCGCTGAGACTTGCCAAGACCGACCCGACCGCCGGGCATAGAGCTTTGCACCAGTGGGCCAACGAACAGAAGCGTCACCTCGTGGACGCGCCCGACGACGAGCTCAAGTACGCCCAGCTGCTCGAGCTCGCGGAGCTGGAGTGCTTCGACCTCGGACTCACGGACAGCGCCAGAAAGACTCTGCGCCAAGCCCGCACGCTGCCGGCTGGCTCGGATTTGCCGTCCCGCACGACGAACGCGTTGGATGCGCTGGACGCCTGCTGCGGCGACGACTCACCGAACCGCAGACCGGCTGGCGAACGTCGCGCGCAGCTGCGGCTCGGTACGCGCAGCAGCCGCAGGATCGCAATGAACGCAGGTTCCAGCGCGCCGATCCTCATGCAGGCCAGCGGAGCGCTCCACGAGATCGAGCGAAGTGCACGTCAATCCGACACGATGGACACGAGCAGCCAGGGGCCTGTTGCACCGCTGCAGGCAGCGCTGCGCAACGAGCCGTGGCAGCCCGAGAAGCTGCGCGCGCTGCGCGATATCCTGGAACAAGCCCCGAACCATGGACACGCGCAAGCGCTCGGCGATCTGGTTCGCACGTTTCGCAGCGACGCGCCGTCGAGCGCGAGCCCCGCTCCTCGGAAGGAGCTTGCCACGCAGCGGGAAGCCGCCTGGATTCCTCAAGCGATGCAGTGCCATCCCCTGCACCGCTTGCTGGCTCTAGTCGAGCTCGCCGTGCTGGAACTGAGAGGTTTCGTCCAGAGCCTGGACGCGTTGGGGCTCGACAGCTCCGAGCAAGTACAGTCGGGCACGCCAAGTGATGTTCCGGGTATCTACAACGAGGTCGCCGGACGACTAGGCCTCACAGGAATGCCGCTGTTTTTGGTGGACGGCCCTCCGGTCAAACCGCACGTCGTGCCGGCCAGCCCCGCAGCGATCGTGGCAAGCCGTCACCTGGCCGGCGACCAGGCCATGTTGCGCTTTCGCTTTGCAAGGGCCCTGGAGCAGGGGCGGCCGGGCCACGCCCTGCTGGCGGGACTCGAGCAACCGCGGGCCCGCGAGCTGTTCGCTGCTGTCAGGGGCGCCTTTGCAGCAGGTTCGGAGGAAGTCACGGATTCCGAGCTCGCGAAGCGCTTGCGCCGAGGCGCGCCCCTCGCTCAGCAGCAGGAGATCAGCACACTGATGGCAGCGATCCCGGGCTTTGGCTTCGAGCTGGCGATCGCGGCTGTCGAGGCCGCCGCCATGAGGTCGGGCCTTCTGCTGTGCGGCGACGTGGCAAGCGCCGTCGCGGCCCTACGCAAGGACGAAGGGGACCTGAGCGGTAGCGATCTAACCACCGAGGACGGCTTCGAGCGCGCCTGCCGGCAGTCGCCGGCGCTGCAGGAGCTCGTGCGCTCCGTGGTCGACCTGGCGTGCGAGCAAAACGGACTGCCTCGGTCAATCCAGTAGCGAGCGACAGCCCATTTGCAGCCGCGCATAGGGCTTCGCGTTCGCGCCAGCTGCCCGATCACGGTACCAGCAGGCAACGCTGATGAACCGTTCGATCCACGATGCAGTAAGCCAGGTCAGAGCCGGGACTGGCGTTGCAGACGGACTCCACGGCCGAGCGGACGTTCTCGTCGGCTCTGATCGCCTCGATACACACCACGCGGCACTCGTTACAAAGCTGGACGGCGTGGGCGAACTCCGGAACCTTCACACCGGTGCCGCCCAACGTCTTTCCGAGCAGACGTACGCCCACCACGACTACGCCACCCGCTCCAGGACCAACGCCCGTCCGAAGGGATTCGACGTACGGAGCCGGAATCGCCTCCACGGCTACGAAGCCGACCCCGTTCGAGTCCGACGAGGCGGCCGGGATGGTGGCTGTGGCGGCCACCGAAAAGGGGTTTGCGCGCACTACCCCACCGGGTAGATCGGGAAACGCCAGCACCGATCCGTCTTGGCCCCGCAGCTGGATCTCGGCACCGGTAATCCGCAACAGGTTAGGGTCGGCACGCACCGGCGGGCTGGCCCCCTGGGGGCTGCTCCTTGCGATGAGCATGTTCTCGAGCCGAACCGTGATCCGGTAGCTCTGCACCTGGCCGCCGGGGGGCGAACCCTGCGCTTGATCGCAGTACGGACTGATGTCGAAGATCCCGCGCAGCAAGGGCGCCGACTCGTTGCCGAAGACGCACATTTCGTTCGCGGCCACGGTCGCCGTGATGAACGCGCTTGGGGTCTCGACCGCACAGGCGGCCAACAGGTTCGACAACAGCAGCCAGTGCGCTCCCGGCCGGAGTGCCTGGCTAAGGTGCTTTTTTGACGATGTCCGGAAACCCATGCGTGACCCTCACGCCCAAAGCCCTAGGAGGCGCCGCGAAATAGCTGCTCCGTTTCGCCGGCTCCGACCACCTCTGGCTGCGTTGCTTCTCCTCGAAATACCACCAGCATTCCTCGCCGTCGCGCCTTGCCAGCGGTGCCCGGTCCTCGCCGATCCGCAGCAGTTTCTTAGCGGCGCCTCCCTTAACTTAGCGCCAAGCTCCTTGACGGCCCAATTTTTTGGGATAGCGGCGCCGTCAGCTCGGGTAGCTCCGATACCTTCACCGAAGTGGTTTGCACGTCTCCAGGCATCCCCGGGAGCACCAGCTTGATGGCATCGCCTTGGCGTTTCTTGTCCGCCTGAACCAACTCGAAGGTGCGCGGCGTGAGGTACCGGTCCACATCAAGCGGTAGCCCCATTGCATCCAGAAGACGTCGGGCGCGTTCCGCATCCTCGATTCGCGCATGACCCAAGCGAACGGCAGCACGAAACGCCGCCACCATGCCTCGAGCCACGGCCTCACCGTGTCGCATACCCCGGTAATCGAGCGCGGCCTCGATGGCATGACCGATCGTGTGTCCAAGGTTCAGCAGCGATCTGCGACCCTGCTCCAACTCGTCCTCGGCCACGATTCGCGCCTTGAGCTTCAACGACATGCGCACAGCGCGCACGGTCGCGTAGGGCTCGCCCGCCGCGAGCGCGGCCGCGTCGGTTTCCAGCTCGCACACCGCTCGCTCCGAATCCAGCCACGCCGACTTGACGACCTCTGCAAGGCCCGCCGTGCGCTCCGCTCGCGAGAGTGTGCTCAGTGTGTCCACGTCGCACAGAACGAAGCGCGGCTGATGGAAACTGCCGATCAGGTTCTTGCCATGCCTGGTATCGAAGCCTGTCTTGCCACCTATGGAGCTATCTACCATGGAGAGCAAACTCGTTGGCACGTGCCCGACGTCGACCCCACGCAGCAGCGTGCTGGCGACAAAACCCGCCAGATCGCCAACCACCCCGCCCCCTACGGCGACCACCAGCGCGCCGCGATCCATGCCTGCGTTGAGCGCGGCCTCCCAGAGCGCGTACACGCTGGATAGACTCTTGTATTGTTCGCCGGCGGGCAGCACCACACGAGTGCCTCGCAACCCCACCTCGCGCAGGCCGTTGCCAAGCGGCGCCGCCCAAGCCCGATCCACGTTGTCATCGGTGATCAGCAACACCGAGCTCGGCTCGAGACCCAAGCAGCATTCGGCCAGACGCCCGCGGAACCCAGCACCCACCTCGACGCGATAGGAACGAGTCCCCAACGGGACCAGGATCGGCGCGTGTTCGACGACCCGCTGGATCTCCTCGGCGACGGACGCCGGCGACTTGGCGTCGGTCTGGATCACGGCATGCGCTTCCGCATAGGCACCGGCGCGTTCCCGGCCAAGCTCCTGCAGCCGCGCGCGTATGCTGTTGCCCCTAAGCAGTGGACGGTTGCGGCTCCCGGAAAGGCGGCGCACCAGCTCCTCGCCGCTCGCTTCCAGGGTGATCAACTCCCCGGCCCCGATGATCGCATGCCGAGTGGCGCGGTGCGTCACGGTGCCGCCCCCAAGCGCGACCACGAATCCTCCGGACCGCTCGAGCAACTCACGCACCATGTCCCGTTCCAGCTGCCGGAACGCCTGCTCGCCTCCCGCTGCAAAGATCTCGGCGATGGACTTGCCCGCCCGACGGGCAACCATCGTGTCCAGGTCCAAAGCCTCCACTCCAAGGCCCTCTGCCGCGAGCGAAGCGACCGTTGACTTGCCGCTGCCCATCAAACCTGAAAGAAACACCCGCGGCATCGCGTCCCAGCCTACTACCTTCGCAGAGCCTCCGCGCGGTTGACGATGCGCGGCGTAAGGAAGATGAGCAGCTCTGTACGCTGGTCGGTCATACGGCGGTGCTGAAACAGGACTCCGATTATAGGTATGTCCCCAAAGAAGGGAACCTGATCGACGTTGCGTCCCGTGTTGCGGGTGTAGATGCCTCCGATGACCGCGGTGTGGCCGTCCTGCACCAACAGGTGCGTCTCGGCTTCTCGCTTGAGTATGGTAGGATCGCCGCGCGCACTTGTGCGGGTGAAGTCGGGCTCGTCGCGGGTGACCTTGGCAGCCATGGCGATCGCACCGTCGCTGGTGACGTGCGGGGTCACTTCCAGCTCCAGCTTGGCCTCCTGGAAAGCCGTTTGCACCCCCTGCGCGCTCAGCTGAGAGTAGGGAATCGAAGTGCCCTGCGCAATGTGCGCCTGATGGTTGTCCAGTGTCAAGATGCGCGGATTGCTGATGATGCGAACCACACCGCTCGACTCTGCAGCGCTCAGACGCACGTTGATGTTGACGTTGCCCGCCACGCTTCCAAGGCTCAGGCCTATGGCACCACCACGACCCGTACCCGTCGTCGCAGGCATGTTGATCGCGAAATTGGGCGTCGGAACCTTGGGCAAGAAGGGCGACATGCCACCTGACAGGGTCTGCTCGTCGGTCGAGCCGCCGGCCAACGTAAGATTGCTTGGAAACACCAGGCCGGTCGGGTTACCCGTCGCCGAGGTCATGGTTACGTCGCCGCCCCATTGTATCCCCAGTTCTCGTTCGAACTGGCTGGTCGCTTCCACGATCCGCGCTTCGATCAGCACTTGCGGCGTCTGCGTATCCAGATTGCGCACGAGCTCTTCGATCTCGTCGAGTGCCTCAGGGATGTCGCGTACCACGAGCATGTTGGTGCGTTCGTCCACCGATACCCTGCCCCGATCGGTAAGCAGCTCCTTTGTTCGCGCGGCCAGGTCCGCGCCCTGGGCGTAGCTGACCGGGACCAGACGCGTCTCGAGGGGAGCGAGCTCGATCTGTTGCTTCTTTCGCGCGATGGCAAGCTCGCGCTCCTTTTCCAGGGTGGTCATCGGTGCCACACGCAGCAGGTTCGCGCGCCGCACCATCCCCAGACCCTTGGCCTGCAGGATTACGTCGAGGGCCTGATCCCACGGCACGTTGCGCATGCGGATCGTCACCGAGCCCTGCACCTCGTCGCTCGTCACAACGTTGACGTTGCCAACTTCGGAGATCAGCCGCAGCAGGTTGTGGATGTCTGCGTCTTTGAAATCCAAGTCTATGCGGCGGCCCGTATACCGTTTCCGCCCGCGGCTCCCGATGATCTGCAGCGGCTTGTCCCCGAAGAAGGCCGCCACCTGTTCGGCCCCTACCTCCACCGGCACAAGAGGTCGCTTGCCGGCCAGCGTCCGAGAGCGCTGCAGCGCCAGGCGATCCGCGCCCGCGGGAGGTGCAAACAGCCAAACGATGCGGTTGCCCTCCCGGATCGCTGTGGCACCGGCACCCTTGGCACGCCGAGCTTCGATCAGGACCCGGTCGGCAAGGCCCTTTACCCGCACTGCTTGAACCGCAGCGTTGCGGTCTGCTTGCAGCTTGGCTGGGGCGGTGCTCCCGAGCGTCGCGCCCAATACCTCGAGCCGTGCGGTGTCGTCGCTCGCATGCGCCACGCGGAAAGGCGCCGGTCGACTGAGGACGACGACGACCCGCTCGCGGTCGTCCCTACGTTCCAGCACGACGTCGAGCACCGTCGCGCTCTCCGCGCCGACTTGTCCGCGCGCGAGGCCGCCCGCAGCGAGCAAAACAGCCACGACCAGCTGGCAGCGCGCCAAGCGCTTGCAAGGCCATTGTGATGCCATCCTGCCGTCATGATCCGCTCGCAGCCGCGGCGTGGCAAAAAAGGCGCTGAAAAAAATTGGACCCGGGTTCTGCTTTCACTGAGCGCCCACACCACCGCCAGAAGGCGGTGGGTTCGGGGCACGCCCTCGCTCTCGCTCTCGGCCTCGGGCTCGGGGGCCGGCGAATCGACGCAGCAATAGCAGCGCCATTTCAAGGAGATAGTCAAAAGGACGGTCGCCGGCTCGAGCGGCACCTAGGACCGATGAATCACGTGCGAGAGTTGGGACGCAGGACACTAGCTATCCGCCTGCTGGCTCCGCGCCAAGGGCGGCATCGGCTCCTGCCGCTGGGAGGGTGTAGTAGTCGAGGCCAGCGTCACCGTGCAGCGGTCGCGGCACGCTTACAAGCTCGGTGCCACGCAACTCTACGGCGCCTCCGTCCGGCATCAAGTATGCACCCACGGCCTTGTCGAATTTGGGCACCGGAACCGTCAGCGGCTCCTCGATTTCACCCCGAACACGCCCCTCCAGCACCTCGACGAACAGCGGTTGCTCGAGCTCGAACGTGTAGCCCGACTCCCGAAGCACCATCGGGTAGACCTGCTCCTCGTGTACGAGCTCCCTTTCCCACAGCATTTCGTGCTGTCCTACGCGACGGTGGGGTCGGTGTGCCAAGACAAACGACATCAGACGCACGGCAATGTGGTTGTGGAGCCGATGACAGCCGTGGGAGTGGCGGCGCATGATGCTCATGTAGTCCGCAGAGCCGTGGGTGCGAATCCCCTCGTCGGCAGACGGTTCATAGGTCCCATCCTCGCTTTTTAGAAACTGCAGATGGTAGGCCGCCACCAAGCCGTACGCCGACGCGTAGCTCGGTCCCATCTCGTGGTAGTTGACCTCGAGCTCGGGCTCGTCGGCCTTGCGATCCTCCCGGCGCTTGAGCAACTCGCGCGGCGGGGTGCTGTCGGGAGGAAACCAAACCGGCGCGGCCACGATTCGCTTCCAGATCCGCGCACCCACCGGTGATTCCTTGTACTTCCACCACACCGCATCGTCGATGTACTCGCTGCGCCAACCGCCGATCGTCGTCCCGTAGCGCGCGAGAGGGATCATTTGGCTCCGATACTTGGTATAGACCGTGACGCGTGGCCGTAGCTCCACGGGTTGCGACTTCGGCTTGCCATCGACCGTGTAGGGGAACTCGTACCAGACATCTCCACGATCGTAGATCAACGTGAGCTCCATGTTGCCGTCGTAGTACTCGGGCAGGGCGGGCGCCTTGAACGCGACCAGCCGTTGCCTGCCCTTTTCGGTCTTACCCAGATCTTCGAGCCAGGCGAGCGTCGCCTCCGGCGTGTCCAGACCGAACGCCTCGACGATCGCCTGGCGCAGCTGGCGCTCCAGGTTCTGGATCTCGTATTCTTTGCCGTCGGCACCCCTGAACTTGTGGGGCTTGTCATCCTCGAGCAAACCGATGCTCCCATCTTCGATCACGCCTGCGGCGTGCACGGCACGCTCGGTCAGCACGCGCAGCACACCCTCGCGTTCGGCCTCGAGCGGAGTCATCCGGAGCACCCGCAGCGAAGCCTTGCCGATGAAGCCCCAACCATAAATACGATGGCGGCGCTCGAACTCCGCCATAGCCTTGTGGGTTGGCCAGTCGAGACCACCGCGCACGTAGCGCTCGCCGTCACGCAGGTAACCCTCGCACTCGAGGCGCTTCTGGGCGGCCAGCACGGCACGGTACTTGAGCGCTTGAACCTTGTAACGTTCGACCCGAGTCCTGTTTCTCGAGTCGAGCGCCGCGATTCTGATCTCGTCGCTGGATTGCACGCGCTGCCGGCGCATGATGTCCTTGACGGTCTTGTGCAGGCGAAAATAGCCCTGAACCTGGCGACGTGCGTACTCGTTGCTTCGTCGATAGGCTACGAAGCCGGTGAAATCGCGCAAAGGCTGAGGGTCGAGGTCGTGAATGCACTTGAGCTTGGTCGTTGCCCGGAAGCGTTTGCGCAAGATCGATAGCGTCGGCATGATGCCGTACAGCTCCAGGTACTTGTCCTTTTGTGCGCGCTTACCGTGGTGGTCGTCAGGCCACTCCTCTCGGGCCAGCGCCAGGTAGGTCTTGCGGTAGCTGCTAGGCGCCGGGCCACCTTCGCTGTCGGCTCCATCCGTGAACAGGTAGGGCGTCCACTCATCACCGAGATCGAGAACCATGTAACCGTTTGCGCTGGCTGTGGCGGCGTCGATGGTCTTTTGCTGTTTGCCCGCTTCCCATAGGGGTACCGGCTGCGCCATGGGTGGCGGCCTCTGGTCGACTTCCCGACCTTGCGCCCGGGGATCCGACGTTGTCTCGGGAGGAGCGGCAGGCGCCGCTGGCCGGCGCTTGTCGCAGCCGTGTAGGGGGCCGCTTCCAAGGAGGGCAGCGGCGATGAGCAGGGTCGCCATCGGGCCGCGAGAGACCATGGAGGGCACCTTACACCGAACTCTGGGCGGACGCAGGGCTATTGCGCCCTGGCGAGCCTGGTTTTGCGGGGGCGCCTGACAACGAACGTGTTCATGTGCTCGCGCTGCTCGAATGAGCGGCGGTACTCGTCCGCGGCACGACGGGAATCGAAGGGACCGATGCGAACACGCCAGTAGCTGCCACGGGCGGGGACTTGCGCGTGGGCGACGAAGGCGGTGTGGCCGCGGGCGCGCAACCCGGCGGCGAAAGCCCGGGCCTGTTCTTGCGATTCGTAGCTGATGACCTGCAGCGTGAATTCGCCCTCCCTGCCTGCCGGTGCGAGGGTCGCCCGCTCTGTCTGTCGGGGCGCACGAGCCGGCTTCGGCGCGCGGGCAGCCCGGGCAGCCCGGCCCGCATCGGCCCGCTTGCGGCTCGCGCCGCTCGCCGATCTGCCCGCGACGGCAGAAGTGGTTTGTGGCTCCGCCAAGGCGGCACCAAGCCCGATCGGCGCGGAGAGCATCCTTAGACGAGCTTCTTCTTCGGCAGCCGCTCGAGCGGTAGCGATGAGCTCCGGTGGCTCGTTGCTGCCAGGGTCGAGCGCCGTCGGGAATATGAGCTGCTGCGCGTCGACCTCGAGAGGCTCGGTTTCGGCGGCAGCGGATTCCTTGACCGCTACCACGTCCTTGAGGTCTGCAAGCGGATCCAGCGCGCTCAGGGGCGCTGCACGCCTCGTGCGTTGGACGATGGAGCCGAGGGCAAACGTGGCGGCAACCACGGTCAGCAGCGCCATCAGCAGGGCACCGAGGCGGAAACGCGGATCCTCCGACTCGCGCTCCTGAAGCCGCTCCAGATCGCGCATCTCTACCGCCATGGTCTATTCCTCATTGGGTTGGTCCCGTGGGGCTCGACCTATTCAATGAGCCAAAAGCCGTACCTGGTCAAAAAAGCGGCCCTGGAGCCTGGCTTTTTCGGGGCGAGCCCGAGGCAGGAGTCCGCGGCGGAGGCAGGGAATCGTTCGGTCGTTGAGTCCATCAGACCACTGTTGCCAGGGACACTTCCCCTCGGCGGTCTCGTAGAGGAGGATCTTACGAGGACCCACCATCACAGGTTATTGTCCCCTATAAAGGACATTCTGTGATGTTGGGAGGTTTGGACCAGCAGAAGCGGAGCTCGTACCCGTCCTTGACGCCGATCTCGGTCCTGAGCGACGCGCGCGCTCGAAGGTACTGGTCTCCTTGGCCTTGAGCGCACACGACAGGTCCCACGCTGAAGCGGTCGTAGT
Source organism: Pseudomonadota bacterium (assembly GCA_022361155.1). Taxonomy (NCBI): domain Bacteria; kingdom Pseudomonadati; phylum Pseudomonadota; species Pseudomonadota bacterium. The sequence goes on along the minus strand of JAKSBK010000389.1, from coordinate 2,279 downwards.
CGGGGCAGCTTGCATGAGGCGGGGACTGGCACTCCACGGTGCCAAATGGGTCGGGCTGCAACCACTGCGTGTGGGGACTCTGCGCGGTGCCCACGTGCGGGTCCAGGCGGCCCGTGACGGTGCCCTGCAGGCCCTGTAGAAAGGGGCCGAAGTGGTAGTCATAGTAATCTTGGGGTAGGTCTGGCCCTGATTCGTCGAAGTCCTGATCAAACACCTCGTCATTCGACGGGCAGCCTGGATCGCCCTTCTCGACCATGTCGGCGGGGCCGCCCCTCTCAGGGGGGTCGCAGACGTTGATGTCCCAGCCGTTCCCGGCTTGCAGGTTCGCGTCCGCAGCCCGGATCTTGAACTGGTGACGGGCTGTCTCGTACCTCTGGGTGTGGGTCGGTTTGCAGGCCTGTCCACCGCTACAACAGCTGGCACAGCCCGGGGTGGAGCAGGGGTTGCCATCCGGGCACAGCGCCGGGATGCCAGTGTTGTAGCCGTTAGCGATCAGCGCATCGAGATGCTTGACCATGCGACAAGGCGCTTCCACGCTGGGCCGGATACTTTGGGAGTTGAGATGCAGGTAGATCGAGCTGGTTTGAACGCGGGGCGCACGAACGCTGACCCACGAGCTCCGGTTCAGCTGCCCGGCACCTGAGCCGACGGTGATGGCACAGACGTGGTACTGCTGCTGCCCGGCAAAACCGTCCCACTGGCAGCCGGGCCAGACCTGTCCGTTGACTAGCAGCTCGATCTTGCCATTCTGCTCCAAGTCGGTCCAAACGCCGAAGTTGACGACCTGCGCAGTAAACGCAGCGAGCACACCACCGACATGGGCCACGGAGGGCCCGACCCACGCATCCAGGTTTGCCTTGGTGCCCTGGCCATACACGGCCTGCGTGCGGCCCAACTTCAAGGCATTGAGGTAATCCTGGAAAGTCAGGGGAACGTCAGAGACCAAGACGCCCGTGCGCAGCTGCCCAACTTGTCGCTGAAAGCAGCGGTTGTCGCTCGCACCTACGATCCCCATGCGATAGCCGCTGTTCAGGAAATCGCTCCACAGCTGCCGCGCTGCGCGGCCAAGCACATCCGCGATGGGCTCGGTTTGGGGATGGAAGCTGAAGCCCCCCGGATCGAGCTGGCTGGTTTCTACGGCCATGAACGAAATCGGAGGGTAGGCGCTGTTGCTGCTGCTCAGCCCAACGTGCGCCGGCAACTCCAGTGGCGCGAGTCCATTGTCGAGGAAGGTGTGCTCGATACTCCAGTTGCCGGTGTGGTTTATGCCGATCACATCTGCGCCCTGTGCAATCGACCATTGCACGATCTCCAGGCCGCTCAGTAAGTCAAGCTCCCAGGGGCAACCCGAGGTCCCAGGAATGGGCTGATACCAAGTGCTCGGATGGTTGAGTGGCCCGACCGGTGTATAGTGGGTCGAACCCCATCCGCAGGGCTGGTCAAAGTTACCTGGCAAACCGTCCAGACCGAGAACCGTAATGTGGCCCATTCTTTCCGCCAGCCACCTGGAAACCTCCAGGTCGTAATGCAAGATCTTGCCCGGGTAGCCCGCACCAGCTGAATCGTAGTCGTTACCGGTGATCTGCTGCCACTCCTTGAGCTCCGACGGGTTGCCCTGTATCGCACCGGTCCCGGCCCAGACGAGGACATCACCTACGTCTAGACCGCGTTTCTGCATCGCAGCCAGTATGTCCACGGGCGAGAGCACGGGATCGCCACCCACCCCAGTGTTACCGTCCAGGGGCCAGCCTTGATTGCACCCCGCCGTATGGATGTGCGGGTCGGCCCAGATCCAGCGGAAACCAGGTGGATCGCCAGGGCCGCTCGTCTGGGCCATTTGAGCCCGGTCATCCTCCTCGCTGCGGGACGGAGTGGGCGAATCGACGGTCTTCGTGCCCGCAAGCGCTCGCACCGCGTGCTGCAACGATCGCGGCGACTCCGCGCGATCGTTGCCCGCGGCCCCCTCGGCTGCAGCCGTGCTCCCGGCGAGAGCAGCCTCGGACCTGAGCCCGTCCTCGACCGAACATCCCTGCAACAACCCGAGCACCAACGCACAGGCCCCGCTCGCTCTGCCCCGATACCCACCGCTGAATGCTGACCACCCTGACCACCCACTGATTATCGACGACGTCCTCATGGCAACCTCCCTCAGCATCAGATCCCGCTTCGAATCGCGTAATCTACGGAAGCCTCCGCTGTTCCCGGTGATTCTCCAAAGCGATGAGATCCAATCGTCACCTGGAAAGCCAGTATCCATTTCCGGACGGATACCCGGAGTT
>JAKSBK010000388.1 GCA_022361155.1 Pseudomonadota bacterium | reverse complement strand
CGGCGCTCGTGCGCATGACATCCACGAGCCCGTCGCCGTCGATGTCGATCAGCCGTACCCCGGGCGCTTCGAGCGCGTAGGGAGGGCTTTTCTTCAGGCGTAGCCGATGCTGCCAGCGCCCGTCCCCCTGATTCGGGAAAAAATGCACGTCGGTCGGGCCCGGCGCAAGGCGCGCCACGAGGTCCGCAAGCCCATCGCCGTTCATGTCGGCAAACTGCACCCCGGGGCTCGCAAGCAGCACCGAGCTCGCGCTCGCTCAGTCCTCGCGTGGTCAACGCCGGTCAGTGCGGTGCGTCCTGGAAGAACCGACGCGCCCAAAGCGCTTGGCGTGAATTCGCATTCGTGCTCCACCAGGTCGAACGAGCCATCGATCCCCGAGTGTCCCTTCACGAGGTGCTCCTAAGCTGGAATGACTTATCGAGGTCGCTTGCCGAGCCCCCTCGTCGCCGCCGTTCCCAGCTCTCCCAGTACTTCCACTACGAGTAAAACAAGTTAGCGCTTATGGGCGCTTGTCCCCTGCATGCTCGCCCATGATAACCCCAAGCCAGCAGGTTGCAGCCCCGTCAATTCCTCACGCAGCCTAATAACGATCGCCCGTCCAGCCTTCTACCGTTCAGCCATGCCCGCCCGGCATGCCTGACTATCGAGTAGCCGCCCCCGTCGCCGGGGGCGGCTCTCACAGAACCGTACAAGTGCCTTTCACATACGGCTCTTCGGGACAGCGGATTTCGCCCGAGGGTTCCCACCGCTGCCGGCCGGGTCACGACCTCGCCGTATCCCAGTCCAGCGGGAGCTGAGCCGGGGCGTCGACCTGTTCGTGCATCTTTTGCCAATGGCTGCGGAGGGATACGAGCCCACGTGCATCCCAGTAGGAATTCCGTAGTGCCCGGTCCACCGCGTTGGAGTGGCTCAGTGCCCACCGCGACTTGCGGCCGCTGTAGACACTTCGCCACGCCGTGGACATGCGGATGCCGAACGAGATGAGTTTCTTCACGATCGTTCGTTTGCGTTTCCAGTGGCTGAGTTGGAGCGCACGCAGCCGGCGACGGATGTGTGCGTCCAGAGCGCCAAGCACTCGCTCGGCGCCTGCAGTACAGATGCCAAAGAACTGGATCCATCCCAACAGGTACCTATTGACCTGGTGGATGCACGCGTCCACCGAGTTGCCCCAGTTGCGCGGTGTCAGTTGACGGATCTGTGCGTCGATACGCTCCTTGGAGCGCTTCGACAACAGCACCTCGACGCTCCCATCCAACGGTTCACACCGCAGACGGAAACCCACAAAGTGCCGTTCCTCTGGCCGCGCCACCGCACTCTTGGCCTCGTTCACCTGGAGTCGAAGTCGCCTCTCGATGAACGATTTCAAGCTTGCCATCACGCGCTGTCCTGCTCGCTCGCTTCGCACGTAGACGTTGGCATCGTCCGCGTAGCGGACGAACCGGTGCCCACGGCGAGCCAGCTCCTGATCCAGCTCGTCTAGGATGATGTTGCTGAGCAACGGCGAAAGGGGACCCCCTTGGGGTACCCCCTCCTCCGTACTCACCACCACGCCATCCGGCATCACTACCTTGGTGGCGAGCATCTGGCCGATCAGGCGCAACAGCCTCTTGTCCACGACTCGCTGCGCGAGCCGCGACATCAGCCGTTGGTGATGGACCCGATCAAAGAATCGTTCTAGATCGATGCCCACCACCCAGTCGTGCCCTGCTTCCAGATGCTCTACCGCCTCGGCAATCGCCGTGTGGCAGCTCCGACCAGGCCGGAACCCGTGGCTGCTCGGATGAAACGTCGGCTCGTACACAGGCTCGAGCACCTGACGCACCGCCTCCTGGACCATCCGGTCCACCACGTTTGGGATGCCCAGACCGCGTTGGCCTCCGCCACTCTTGGGGATCCACACACGCCGGATCGCTCCGGGCCGGTAGCTCCCTTCAAGCAGTTGACGCCTTAGCTCGGACACCAGCTCCGGCAAATGCTTGCGCACCTGCGCGATGCTGAGCCCGTCCACTCCGGGTGCCCCGCGGTTCTTGGCCACTTCGTAAAACGCTAACTCCAATCGCTCCGATACTGCATCGATCGTCGCGGGTGCGGCTGTCTTGGCCTTGATACTCGACTTCGGCGCCCCGCTGGAGCCAGCTCGTTGTCGGCAACGGGCCACCTCCGCGTCGGCGTCCGCTTGCGCGGACTCTTCGGCTGTCTCGAGTCTCAGACAAAGCTGCCTCACCTCTTCGTTGACCGGGAACGCTCTCGCTCCCGCACCGGGCTCGACCGCGTGCGTTGGGGCCGAGTTTCCACGGCCTTGCGCTACTATGCGTTCCTCTGACTTCTGTCGGGTCATCGCCTTTCGTTCTTCCGTCCTACGGGCTGCCGCTTTCACGGAACCCGACAGATCTCCCTGGGTCAGCTGCAACAGATTTCACCACCAGCCTGTCGCCAATACCCATGCGACTCCGATGCTTTTCGGGCTTCAGCGCTGAGGGCCGCCTTACCCGTCGCACAGGCCTTACGGCGCTTCACTTGCGTTCAGGTCAGTGATGCACCTATGACTCCATCGGACCTCCCCTCGCGGGACCGGCGGCGTGGCCCGAAAGCTCACCTCCGACGGCGAACTGGTGCTCCAGATCGATGCCCTTGTCTCGTCGGTGTCGGGTTCCCTGCATCAGGGCCCCGGGTTTGGACTTTCACCTCCTATCCGTTGCGCCTGCCAGGCGCACCCTCGCTCGCGCTCCTCAGCGCAGCTCGGAAGGAGCCTCGGGAACGTGGGTGATCAGATCGGGGACCACTGCATGTGCTTGACACCGGCCGCTCTATCGATGGGCCATTTGGCTTCGCGGGCAGGAGTACGATCCCAAGCTCGCCACCTAGTGTCCTGTGGGCACGGTGCGAACCTGACCCCGACGCCAAGACGTCGAAACCCTGAAAGCACCATTTCCTCGACCAGCCTCCTGTGCCCCGGCAACGTTAGGCCGGATTCAAAGCACGTATCGAT
>JAKSBK010000387.1 GCA_022361155.1 Pseudomonadota bacterium | reverse complement strand
GGTGCGGCTACACCGCTTTCCAAGGAGGTTGCCGTCTCTGCTGCACACCAGCAGGTCGGCCACCCTTCGGGAACTACGCTTTCAGCTCAGGTCCTCGCCTGCGATCGAGACCCCCGCCGCGGAGCGGCTTCGTTCAACAGCGCGTGACTCTGACTTTACAGCTGGGCCCGTTGCCAACTCCTCACCCGCTGCTTCACAGCACGCACGTCGTTGATGTCGTTCGGGTTGTCGTCGGTGCGCGCGATGCTCAGAGCACGGGCGCGAAATGGCTGGCCGCTGCCATGTGGTCGTTGCCAACGAAAATGGCTCTGAGGTTAGCAGGGCTGTAAACCTCAGAGTCGGCGGCTCGCCGTCCGCTTCCGGAAGCAATCCCCTCACGGTATGGTGAGGCATGGCTTCCGACGCACCGCCATCTGAAGGCAACGATGCCGAGTTCATCTGGCATGATGGCCGTTCCTGGGGTGCAACGTACGTCGCCGGCGCGGCTCTTCCCCACGGCCTGGCGCGTCGCGAGCCTGGGTCTCGCTTCCCGAAGCTCGTGATTCCCGTCTGCGGCAGCATCACGGTGGGCCAAGCGGCACACCATGGTCCCTTCCTCTGCTCACCTCGGCGCAGCCACATTGACGTCGGCATGCCCAAGGCTTCCAGAGCAATCGAGGTGCAGCTTCGCCACGAGCACCTTCCGGCGCTGTTCGGTATCAGAGCCATCGACCTTGATGAGCGGATCGTACCCCTGTGCGATTTGTCGCCACGGCGGGCGAAAGAGATCGCCGCCACAGCCGAAACGACCGATTGGCCGCAAGCGTTTCTGCGTCTCGCTGATGCCGTTCGCGGAACTACGTGTCGCCGCCCGGATCCGCGACTAGCCCAAGCTTGGGTGAGGCTGCGAGAGAATGCAGGTCAGCAATCCATCTCCCGGCTGGCCAAGGACTTGGGCTGGAGCCGCCGAACCCTATCGACCAGATTCTCGGAGCTCTACGGTTTGTCTCCAAAGGTCGTCGCTCGGCTCTTTCGGTTCGAGCGAGCTGTCGACCTCTTGCGGGAGGGCGCCAGTCTCGCCCATGTCGCTTTGAGCAGCGGCTACTTCGACCAAGCCCATATGCACCGCGATTTTGCCGAGTTCATCGGCAAATCACCGGGACAGCTTCAGACCGCGGAACCGAGTCGAGTGGAAAACCTCTGGGACGCTGGGATCCCAAATTTCCAAGACCACGTGTCGCCCCAGCAATAAGGTCTGCCGGAAAGGAGAGGCGCACATGAAGGGCGAACCGAGTCATTTCGAGATAGGCGTCGCGGAGGCCAGTCGAGCGAAGCGTTTCTTCGCCGACCTACTGGGCTGGGAGTTCGAGGCGTTCGGCCAAGGCGAACAGGGCATCGTGCGAACGCCGACCGTCCGAGGAGGACTCCACGACGGCGTCCAGCAACCATCGATCACCGTCTACTTCGAGGTTGAAGACATCGACAAAGCCGTCGAGCTGGTACGAAAGCTTGGAGGCAAGGCAGAAGAGCCAAGCCCCGAGGAGCCGGGATTCGGCCGGTTCGCCCACTGTGAAGACGATCAAGGCTTGCGCTTCGGACTCAACGAACGACCTAAGTGACGCGAACCCTTGACGCCCGGAGCCACTCGATGAGTCGCCGCTTGTCGTGGTTGCTGGTGGTCATGCGCGCTCGGTGAAGAGCTGGGCGACCTCGTGCTCGCCGGCGGCGGTGAGGTAGTCGGCCAGCGACTTGCGGAAGAGGTCCATGCGAGTCTTGAGGCCGAGGCGCTCGCGGGCTTCGTCGACGCGGGCGACGATCTCGGCCTCCATGCGCAGGGGCAGCACCTTCATGTCGGGGGCCTCGCCGTCGGCGTAGCGCCGTCGGACCGGGCCGGTTCGCCTCGACGGGCCCGGCATGCGCTGGAGCCGCGACCGCGCCGAGGCTGTGCTGCACCTGCGCTGCGTGCTCATCAACGGCATGTGGGCTGACTTCGAGCGCTATCTCGCCCTGCGCAGACTTAAGCTCGCCCCGCAACCGGTGCCGACTCGCACCCATGACGCCGTCCCCCACAAGGCCGCGTGATGCTTACGCATTCACGCGATGCAAAGTGGGATCTGCACCCAAGTTATATTGCATCGCGGGGGGTCCCTGTGGCAGGCACTCGATCGCCGAGCCATAGCGGCGACGAACAGTGCATCCCGGTTCATTGACCCGTGGACGCCACTGGTCGACGAACCCACTCGACCAGCGTTGGCAGAGCTATCTGTTTGTCCGCGAGATACCGATTTAGGATACCCGCCTCGCGAGTCATCAGCCGGAACTCGGGTCCGTGCGGGCATCGTGATCTGCGATTGCTTTCGCAAACGACGGGACAGACTTTCCGAGTCCGTGGACGACTTCTGCGAACGAGCGTGGCGGTCTCTTCAGAGCTGCTGCTTGCGACTTGACGATTTCGAGCATGCCATCTGGGTCGAGGTCGAACAGGTTGCCGAGGAATTCATCTGGCGACTGCGCCTCGATACCTTCGGGAAGGTCTCGAAAGTCTTTCAGGTTGCTGGTGACAATGACTTGCGCGCCAGCTCTTACCGCCGCAGCAGCAACATGCCGATCTTTCTCGTGGTTGGACATCGCGGGAATCAGGGCTTCGTAGTCCTCGACCAACGACTCCGGGAAGTAGCTCGTCATGGCGGTGCGAAGGTGTTCCGCTTGCTCCTCTGTCGTAGTCCCTGTCGACACCAGGTTCCGCTGCACTTCGTCGAGGATCTGATCCGACCAATAGAGCTGGTAGAACCCTTCCGCGGCCGCGCGTAGAAGCGTGTCCCGGAGCGTGAAGGGGAACAACACATCGGCGTCTAGGACGACCTTGAACGGAGCAATAATCATGTGAGAGTCCGCAGGCTACTTCAGTTCTTCGTAGCCCCCGAACTCTTCGCTCATTCTGGTCAGTTCGTCGAGTCCTTCTCTGCGCTCACGGTCGCGTTGCTCCTTGAACCCCAGAACGTCTTCGATTCTCAGTCGCCGGTGCTTGCCCGTCTTTGTGAAGGGGATCCGTCCGTCGTTTAGAAGCCGGACGAGGTACTGGCGCGAAACGTTGAGCAAGTCAGCGGCCTGCTGCGTGGTCAGCTCTTTGCCGACCGGAACAATCGTCAGGGAATCGCCCCGGGCGAGCAGTTCAGCCACCCGCTCGAGGACGTAGAACATGGCCTCCGGGATGCCGATGCTCTCCCCGGCTGGTCCAACGAGTCGGCACTCTGTGAAGCGAGGGCGACGACCTTGCGCGGCCCGATCGAGAAGCCGGAAGATTCGCGCGGCGTCCGCCTGCTGCTCAGGTGGAGCCGAGACCGGCGTCATCCGGCGGATCTGCTCTTCGAGGGAGCGTTGAGTTGCTTCGCTAGGCATCTTGGACCTCCACACAGAGAAGGTAAGCCGTATTCGACCCAAGCGCAACCAAGAAATCGACCTAAACGCAACTCGCTGTGGTGAAGACAGCGCGTTCACACAGGAATTTCAGCCACTTGCCAACAGGCGCCCAGGCGCCGCAATACTCATCGCGACTGAGCATATCGGCTCCCGCGAGCAAGTGAGTCAGAATCGGCGGGTAGTCAGCGGGTAGTGGGCGGGTAGTGCTGAGCCCACTACCCGCCGCCTTTTCACACGAAATCTCAGGTGGTTAGGAGCCTTGGCGGGTAGTGCGGGTAGTGACTTCCATACTTACGCGCGCGCGGACCAAAACGAGACTCTGACGAGGTGCCGTCTAACAGGTCGAGAGATCGCGGAGCGCATGAACCTCAGCGAGCGTCGTGTTTGGCAGATTCTCTACCGCCATTGTGAAACGGAGATTGATTAGTGCTTCGTAGCGAGACCGATCCAGATGTGCTTACGCTGATGGTGGACGCGTCCACAAACCAGGCGGAGATCCACGCGAGTGTGTTCGTCAGCTACAACGTCGACGACGCCAAGGAGAAGATCAATTACGCTCGCCAACTGCACGAAGAGTTGCCACTGGCGTACCAGAAACGCTTGGTCGTCGACTCGAAGACGGAGCTTGGGAACCAGCACAGCGCCGGCGGCGAGCGGGTTCGTGTCGGCGACCCCCTCGCGGCCGCGATCAGCGGGGACGAGTTGGAACAGGCCCGGGCGCAGACGCTCGAGCCAGCCCTTCTTCACCAGCCCGTGGGCGAGCTTGCGGGCGTAGCCCTCCGAAGCACCGAGCGCTTCGCGCAGCTCGGCCAGGGTGACGGTCTTCTGGTTCCGCCACTCGAGGTCGAGGACCACCTTGGCCTCGTTCTGGGAGAGGGTTCGTTCCATGGGTGCCTCGGTTGTAGGTTCCGCCGTTCGTTCCTCCTTCGGTAACGTATAGCAGATGCTGCAACCAGGTTCCAGAACCTGGAAATGTGGCCTACGAACGTTACGGCCTGCGAGCCAATCGCGCATCGACTTACGCCGCCTGGTTCCGCGCCGTCTGCAAGAAGTACCCCCACAAGAAGGCCGCCGAGGTACTCGACGATCTCGTGACCGAAACGCCAGGCGAGGAAGGCAAGTGGTTCGCCGCGGCCAAAGACGCCAAGCTGTTTGACGAAGCCATCACGCTTGCCAATCGCACGCCCTGCTCGCCACAGACACTGACCCGGGCGGCGCGCGATTTTGAAGATAAGAACCCTCAGTTCGCAGTGGAGGCCGGCATGACTGCGCTACGTTGGCTGGTGGAAGGATACGGCTATGAGGGGCCTTCTTGTGTGGGTACTTCTTGCAGACGGCGCGGAACCAGGCGGCGTAGGTCGATGCGCGATTGGCTCGCAGGCCGTAACGTTCGTAGGCCACATTTCCAGGTT
>JAKSBK010000386.1 GCA_022361155.1 Pseudomonadota bacterium | reverse complement strand
GCGCCCCTCTTGGCGTCCCTCTTGGCGTCCCCGAGCGAGGAAGCGCTTGGCAAAGGTGCTCTGAAACTCGTACTTGTTCAAATCCATAGCTTCGAGGGCCTTTCGGGCCGCTTCGCCGAGCGAGCCGTAGACCATATCTGAGTATAGCAGGGCTTGCTCGTGGTCCAATCCTGCCAAGGCTCCGAGCGCTGCAACCGCTACCTGCAATGCTTGCTCGGGAGCCGCGCTCGCTCCATGTGCCATGGCCGATAGCACGGCGAGCTCGGGCGCGGCCCTGGCCTTGGCCTCATCGAGTTTCAGCCGCGGCTGATCGCTACGTTCCCCGCCAACGACTATCCTGCGCACCGGGATTCAGCGTGTCGCGCCCTCCAACTCGTTCATGAGTTCCGCTGGCGACAGTATTGCGACGCCCAAGCCATCAGGAAAATGGCGCCTGTTGCCGGTTACTAGTGCATCTGCTCTGCCGGCGATCGCCACTTCAAGGAACGGTCGGTCGGCCGGATCGGGAGTTGGCGCATCGGGCGCCGGGTTGGCGATCGTGACGCTCTCGCCCAACGACTCAAGGTCCGCCAAGAGCAGGGCGACCTGATCTCTCTCGAAGCGAAACTTGGAGCGTGACAATACGTCATGGTACTCGTCAAGGATCCGCTGATCGAAGAGCGGGATGACACGTCCCTGGATTGCCGCGATGACGACGCGCGCGGGAAGCCTCTGTGGATGGAGGAGGGCCGAAACCATGACGTTCGTGTCGGTCGAGCACGACCCGCACGTGGGCTTGCTACCCGCTCTTGATGACAGAGGTATCGGCGTCCGAGGAGAATTCTACGCCTCGCGCCGCCCGTGAGGCGCGAATCTCTGCCTCTATGTCTTGTTCCGAGAGCTCGTCCAGACCATCCGCAGATGCCGATTCCTGGAGATCTCTCAAGGTCTGGGCTGCCCTCGATCGAATCGAGAGAATTGCGGGTCCCTCCACGGGCTCGACTGCGAATGCGCCGAACGG
>JAKSBK010000385.1 GCA_022361155.1 Pseudomonadota bacterium | reverse complement strand
GCCGAGGCTCCGGGATGACGGAGCGAGCACCGAGGGCTCTCGCCCCCGCTCCAAGCCACCAACCGGCCGAGTACCCGACGGAACTATCGTCAGCCCCAGGAAACACGCCCGTCAACGGCGTTTTTCCTCAGCCTGCTAGAGCGGGAGGACTGGGAATTCTAAGCCGCCGTTCCGGCCTGCTCGTGTGATAACTTACATTCCGGAAAACGCGAGGAAGCGATGGACAACCTTCGACGCGAAGTCCGCAGATGGATATACGTCGTTTTCTACAGCGAGAAGCGAGCGAAGAAGAAGTTCGATCAGCACGAGAAACGAGTGGCGCGCGTCTCGGAGTCCTGTGTCCGAACGCTTCAGAGAGTTTTCAAGAGGGCTAGCAAGCCGTCGGCTGGATTTCGCCCACTTGCGCGCATCCGCCGCTACTTCCTTTCATCGTTCGCGCCACGGGGGACCATATCCGGGGCCGACGGCTTTCGGTATATGCACCTCTCAGACGCCGACGCGAAACGCTACCCGCTTCACGCGGCAGCCCTGTTGGGCGATATCGACGCTGTCCAGGATCTCCTCTCGAAGGAGGGCCAGAGCGCTACCGGCTCTCCGACGCCAATAACGGTTCACCACGGATACAGCGCTGCACAAGACGGGGACTGCATCTACAGCGCTACTATGCTTCCGACCGGAACGACTCCACTACACCTTGTCTACCTCGGATTGCACGAACAAGCAGACGGAAGAGGCCCATCAAGTCTCGCTACGAAGTGTTGCGCCGAAGTAGGTCGGATCCTCGTCGAACGGGGCGCGAGTATCCACGCCGAAGACGAGCTAGGCAATCCTCCCGAGAACGCCTATCGCTCTTTTCTCGACTCACCTTCGCCTGAATCAATTCCGAAGAACTAGACGTCGACATAGCCTGTGTCGGTGGCTGTCTTTCAGCCTTCGCCCAATCCGGAGGTGCGGAACGCCACACCTAGAACAGCGTGAGCTGTTCGGTTGGCTTGTCGCGCTCGAGCTGGGCGGCCATTTCCTTCTGAAGTTGTCGCAGCGCGCGGAGCTGAGCTCGATTCGCGGCCAGGTGGTTCCACGCCGTAGCCAGACGGGTTGAACCAGCTTCACCAGGCCGCAGGCGGCCATGCCGCTCGGCCAGGACCAGCCGCAGCGCTGAGCGTGCCTCAGCTTCTTCGGCCGCGATCGTCTCTGCCAGCCAGGCCGCCAGAGCTTTAGGCTTCTTCACGCGCTTGGGAATCCGCTTCTCGACCAGGTCGCGGTGCAACGGCTTCCAGGGGAAGCCGCCAGGTGTCCAGCCGCCGGAAAGGTCGCTGCGCCAGGTGTTCGAAAGCTTGGGCTCTCCGATCGTCACGACGGGCGGCATGGGTCCCTGCCGGTCGTCGCTGTAGGCGAAGGGGTCCGAAAACCGCCGCTGTGAAGCCCGCAAGGCCGCTCGAGCATCGGCAACGGCCGCCTCGGCCGCGGTGTGCTCATGCGGCGGCGGGTCGAGGTCTCCGCGCCTAATCTCCTGCTCCATCGTCAGGCTATGAAGCCACGCGTCACGCTCGTCGCGGGATGCCCACCGAGGACACGGTGGTGGAAGATCGCGAGGCCCCTCGTCACCCAACACGGAGTGGCCTCCGCTGCCGGTAGTAGATGCATTTGAGCTCTTCTGGCGCCCAGAGCCCGTCGGGCTCGCCATCGACGACTTCAAGAAGATGCAGTACCTCAAGCACGACTGGATACCGCTCGGCGGCGATCTCGAGCCGTCTTTCGGTGATCGCGGCCATTGAGGGCGCGATTCGGACCATCCAACCTCCTGAACGGGAAAGGCGGACCGGAATCCCGACCCGCCTTCGGTTTCGCTAGCCCGATCTTGCAACCGGACGGTTGCAAGATTGGACCGGGAGCGAGGAAGAGTCAACGCATTTTTGCGTTGGCTTGTCTGAGCGAGTGGGAGAAGAAGTCGCCGGCCGCTTTCGGCCGGCGGCACCAGGGGCCGAGCGAAGCGAGGCCCGAAGCGATTTACCAGAACACCTTGACTCTTGGAGAAGATTCTGGCTGGTTGAAAGGATGACAACGAATCAGTGCAAGCTTGGCAGGCCGTGAGTTCCTACCCACCCCCAAAGAGCGGTGAGGGGGCGCTCTCCGTCGTCTTCGTGCGGGAGGCCATCGTCCAGTATCGAGGGCGCCGGCAGCGGGTCGCGAGTCCGATCCGAGAGCCACACCAGGCCGTCGAGCTTGCGCGGCGCATCGTTCGCGATCATGCGCGCGAGCACTTCCTGGCGCTCTATCTCGACGGGAGACACCGGCCGATCGCTCACGCCGTCGTTTCGGTCGGCACCGCCACAGCGTCGCTCGTTCATCCGCGCGAGGTCTTTCAAACCGCGGTGCTGACGGGGGCGGTCGCGCTGCTGGTGCTGCACAACCATCCCTCGGGCGATCCCGCGCCGAGCCGCGAAGATCGCGGAACGCTTGCGCAAGGCGGGCACCCTCTTGGGTGTCCCGCTTCTGGACTCGATCACCTGGACCCACCGACCGCGCGCTCACGTCTCGCTCCGGGAGGAGCAGCCAGGTCTGTTCTCGTGAGGAGGACGCATCCGGCTAGGGAGAGGGCGGGTCGAAAACACCCCGCCCCTCGGAGCCCTTCTGAGAGGATTTCTCGGGGTCCGGGGGCTGCTTACCCCCGGAGCCCGTTTCGGCGCTCCTACGGGCTCCTACGGCCTCAAGTTGCGCGTCATAGGCCCTGGTCCGCCCTTTCCGTCACCCTGCCCCCGTTCGCCAGGAGGCAACTCCGACCGCTACATCTGGCGCTACACGGACCCCTCAGACGCCGAACTCGAACGAGAGAGGGCAGCCCTAGACTGAGGGGAGGTGAGAGCAGCCGCTTGAGCCAAGACGCAGCCGTCGGAGAACATCATGCGGGAGACGATCGAGCACGAGGCCGGGAACCCGACCGCCGACCTGGTCCAGGTCGTTGACGAACGATTGCGCCTCGCGGGCTGCATCCTGGACTACCTCGAGCACACGGGGTACCAGGCGCCATTGAAGCGGTAGCCCAAGGTAAGCGATCAGCGCGTTGCTTCGCCGGGTAGGAGGAACAGGCAAATGACCGAGCCTCTCAGATACTTGAGCCCGCTCGGGCACACACGAGGAAGATCCTGGGGACCAAACGCGCAGCGACCAGTGGCTTTCGCGGCCAAGACAACGCTCGTGTGGGTAGCACTTTTATCAGCCGCGAGCTCTTCCCTTGCTACCCCCATGGGTGTCTCTACGGGACCTAGCGATTTCGACACGCTGGGAGCTCCACAGAAACAGAACTCGTGTGACAAAGCCAAGGAAGAGCTTCGAAAGAAGCACGAAATCAACGTTGTTCCTCTTCTGAACCAGCTCATTCGCGATCCTGATCCGCGCTCCGCTCTTCGTCAGGTGATTGAGACTAAAAAGGAGGTCCCGGAGCTGGCGCACTGCCTAGGCATGATCTTGCAATGGGACGCTAAGAAGATTGCAGCGGTCCATGACCTCCTCATCCAACTTGGCGACCGGCGAACGGTGCGCCAGCTCCGCAAGGCGCTTAACAAGTACGGCGACGGCGTGATGGCACAAAATTTCCTGAACTCCGGACACTGGGACCTCCGGTCAGCCGCTCATCACTGGGCTGCGGACCACGGCTACGACGTCCATCCATTCCCAGCTAGCGGTACCGCTGTTCCGCGTTGGGGGGGGAACTAGTGTGCTACCGGGCAAGCGGGGAGATGCCGCGCGCTTGGCACTTTCATCCAAAAGGAGACCGTCCGCGTTCTGATCGATAAAGGGCGCATCGTGAGAGGAAGAGTGACGGCGGCATACTTGGGTGGCGCCTGAGCCCGTTCCTGGCTTCCGCGACCGAACAAGCTTGATCGTCGCCTGAGCTGAGCGGAAGGTCTCTCCGTCCATCGATAACGGGGGGAGGAGGCGTCAGTCGTGCAGAAGTGTCACAGATGCAAGAAGGAATACCGACCTGGAAGGGATTCGGAAATCGTTACAGATGACGATGTCCGAGAGGCTGCTGGACTACACATTGGCTCCGGCCGCGGTTTGCGAGAGGACTCGTTGAGCGACCCGAAGGCATCGCTTTTCGAGACGTCATCGCTGTCAATCTGGAAGAGATTTGACCAACGAGTCCGCTATTGGGCCGCACGGAGCTTGCAGGGCTATTGGACGTGTGGACACTGCGGGACGGGCAATGAGTTTCTTTCGAAGGGCGCATACAAGACCTACGTCATCTGTCGGAAACACCAAGGCAACGTCGACGTCGGATATCTCATTCTCGAGGAAGGCAATCGAGCAGCACTTGCTAGCGATCCACGTGATGCCACTATTCTCAGGAGCGGTGACGAGGCGAGAGAACTGGCCTCGAAGATCCAAGTACGGCTCGACGGCGAGCTGCCGGGCTCAAGAGTGGAGGCGATTCCCTTGTATCAGGCCATCTACGCTTCGAGATAGAAAGCAGGGGACTTGCGATGCTCCGCCCTCGTGGGCGTCGAAGCGGATGACGTTGCGCTTCGTCTTGGGATTAGCCGGCCTTGAACCACCGGCGGCGGCGCCCCTCGGTCGGCGAATGATGTTGACCGCGGCGGAGGCCAATGCTCGGGACAGCTCCGCGCACACGCGCTCGATATCAGAGCACACCGGGTGACGGCCTCATCGTCTTGGGAGTACCTCTATCATCAAGACTCGTGGGTCGAATGGCTTCGCAGCGAACCCGAAGAATCACTGCGTGACATGGAGGATTGGATCTTGTCCCTCGCGGGCCTTCCGCACGGGCGCAAGATGCTCTCAGGAACGTGGGTACTGATTGTCTTAGCAACCGGATTCATCGCTTGCCTTTCGTATCACGTGTTCCGAAACAGTTGAAACGCATCCTTAGGACCGCGCCCGGTGCGGCCCACGTACGCGCCTACCGCGCCGTAGCCTCTTCCGGGGACCTGGGCGAAGAACCCTCTTGACTCTCGTCGCGATTCCGGGTCTGTTAGTAGGAGTTATCGAAACAACGAAAGGAAGCGATTATGCCAGAGAGTAAGAACCCCCCTGTCTATGAAACCCCTTGGTACAACCGCGTGTCAGCGACCGTCTGGGCCCGTGCGGGTCAACACGGCGACTTCTACAGCGTTACGATTCAAGAGCACTTCCAGGACGCCAGCGACGGCGACAAGTGGAAGAGCACGAAGTCGATCAGCGCCGATCGGCTCGGGAATGTCCCCGTCGCCGTCATGGACGCGCAGCAGTGGATCGCGCGAAAGCAGCGGAACGACGCCCAAGCGCGCCGCGAGCAGCCCCGCGCAGCAAGCGCCTAGAGCGGGTTAGCCGTCCCGTTGTGCGGCCGGGTGGTGCACCGCCCGGCCCTTCCTGCCTGGACATACAACGCAGTTTCGTGATATGCAAGACGATGCTCGATTCCGACTACCCCTCACCAGAGCTCTATGACCCCGGCGACTACTTCGCCGATCCGGAGTTTGTCGTGCTGCGCGACAGCATCTCGGCGAATCTTGCCGCGATGAAGCGCGGCCTCTCGATCTACCGCATGTACCGAAGCAGCCACTGGGACGAGCAGCTCTTCTGGGATCGCCTCACCGCGGCCGTCCGAGCCGGCGAGTTCGACGCCTACCTCCGCCGCGCGAAGCCGGGCCAGCTCCCCGACGTCTACGCGCTCTGGCTTCCCCACTTCGAGTCCGGCCGCTTCGACCACCTCATCCGCGAGTGGGCGAAAGTCTGACTAGCGCTCTCTCTCGGGCGCCGGAGGTCTTCGCTCGTGGAAGGTCGACTCTCAGGCCGCTGCGACCAGAGTCCCCTTTTCCCCGACCCGCTCGCGCTCGCCCACAGCACTAGCCAACGCGTGCCGGGTGTCTTGGTACTGCTTCCAACGCTCTACGCTCCCCTCAAGACCCTCGCGACAAGCCTGGCGCACCTGGTCGTCGCGCGCGCGGTCGATCGCACGCACGCTATCGCGATGCGTGCGCGCGTAGTCGTCGAGGGATTCTTCGCGCTTTCGCGCGACCTCTTTCTGATCGAGGAGCTTCTGGATCTCCCCGCCGAGCGCCTTGTGCCGGCCCTCGAGCTTCCGCCTCTCGATCTCCGAGAGCAATCCTGCCTCCCGTGCAACCTGCGCCTCGATCTCGTATCGCTCGCCAAACCACCGCGAAATCAGGCCGTCGCAGTTGCTCTGTGAGCGATCGATGCTCTGTTGCTCGTCCAGAAGATCCTTCTGGATCCGCCGGTCCTGACGCTGGGATGCCGGCGGACAGTGGTCAGCCGGACCGAACGCAAACGGATTCGCCTTTTCCATGAGATTCACCCCCCGCGGCGGCGTCTAGCAGGCTGCTGAAAAACCCCCGGCGATCTGGGCTTCCAGATGGTAGAACGGCCGTCGGGGGGTGACGGTATGCGAGGCCCGGATCAGCCGCAGTCGGTGATGTTCAGGTACGTGCGCCTGGAGGACCGAATTCCGG
>JAKSBK010000384.1 GCA_022361155.1 Pseudomonadota bacterium | reverse complement strand
CACGCCTGTGACGGATACGTAGGTCCAGATCGGGAACGTGAAGCGGGCGATACGGCGGTGCTCGTGGGTGCGCATGCGCAGGCCCAAGTACAAGCTGCGCAGCACCATGGGTACCACGGCCAGCGCCAGCACGACGTGGCTGATCAGGATCGCGAAGTACACGTAGCGTACGCCGCCTTGCCCGCTGAAGCGCGTGTCGCCGTAGATCAGCATTCGGCTCACATAGCTTACGAGGAACAGGCTCGAAGCGCTGAACGCCGCAAGCATGAGCGCGCGATGGGACTTGACCTCCTTGCGTCGGATGGCCCGGAACCCCAACAGGAGGCACAGCGCGCTCGTGGCGTTGAGTGTTGCGTTGAGCGTGGCGAGCGCGAAGGCGCTCATGTCTTGGATCGGGTTGCGAGCATTTCGGCGTCGTAGGCAAGATGCCGCAGCCCGTCCTTGTCGCTCCGATAGAAGCCTCGAATCACGCCTCGGTGATCGACCAGCACGAAGTGGCTCCCGTGCAGGATGTTCTCCTCACCGGGCTTGGCGTCCTCGCGCCGATCGAGGGGCATCTTGAAGCCCTTGACGATCACTTCGTGCACGTGCTGTGCCGGTCCCGTTACGAAGAACCAGTTGCGTTGATCCGCCTTGTGCTTCAGTGCGAACGCCTTGAGCTTGGCGGGCGTGTCGCGTTCCGGATCGACGGAGAACGACACGAAGCGCAGCAGCCTGGTCTTCGGGTTGAGTTTCTGCTGCAACCTGGCCATGTCGGCCGTGAGCAACGGGCAGGTCGTCGGGCAGCTGGTGAAGATGAAGTTCGCTATCCACGGGTAGCCCGCAAGCGTCGCGCCGTTGACTTGGCGACCATGTTGATCGACCAGATCGAAAGCGGGCACCTTGGCTATGCGGGGCAGGCTCTGCGCGGGGTCTTTCCGGTCATCGGTGGCACCCCACCACACGCCGCCAACGAACACGACCACCAAGACCAGGCGGATCAGGGCCCTCTTACTCATGACGCAGACCTATCGTTGTGCGTAGCAGAGTCGTACCGCGCAGGCCACGTAAAGAGCAGCAACTACGGCGAGCGTGCAAGCTCAGGCCACGTCGAACGCGAGCAGCACGAAGAGCAGCGGCAGGTACAGCAGCGAGGCCAAGAAGACCCGCCTGGCCCAGCGAGCGCTTTGCTGCTGCCACAGGCCGGCTAACGTCAGGGTGAAGAAGGCCAGGCCCAACACAGCCGCACCGGACAGATACAACGTGCCTGCGGCTCCGAGCGGCACAAGCAACAGCGTGATCGGCACCAGCGCTCCCGCGTAGGCGACCGCATGCAGCACGGCAGCGCGGTCGCCCAGCGCAACCGGCAACACCTTGAGCCCGGCGCCCGCGTACTCGCTCTTGCGGTAGACGGAGATCGCAATGAAGTGCGGCAGCTGCCACAGGAACAGAATCGCGAACAGCACGAGGCCGGGGGCATCAAGCCTGCCTGTGGCGGAAGTCCATCCCATCAACGGGGGGATGGCACCGGGGATAGCGCCGACCGGCAGGGCCCAGGCGCTGCGCCGCTTGAGCGGGGTGTAGATCGCCACGTAGCTCACGAGCGCCGTGGCCGCGAGCAGGCCGGTCAGCGAGTTGGTGGCCAGCACGAGCATGGGGATGGAAACCGCCGCAAGCAGGAGTCCGAAGCCGAGGGCCGTGGCGGGCCTGAGCCGGCCTTGAGGCAGGGGACGCATGCGGGTGCGTTTCATCAAGCCATCCACGTCCCGTTCTAGCCAGCAGTTGAGCGTGTTGGCCGATCCGACCACCAGCCCGATAGCCAAGCCCGTGAGGACCGCGGCGAGGGGCGGGACGGGATCGGGGGCTAGCCACATACCGATCGCCGCGGTGGCCACTACCAGTACAGTGACGCGCGGCTTCATGAGTGCGCAAAGATCGCGGATCAGCGACGACGGGCTCTGCTCTGCGGCCAAGCTGCCAACCGACGCGCTCATGCGGAATCCAGGCTAGGGGGTGTCTTCAACATCGGACCGAGAGCCCGAGCCGCTCGAGGCTGCCCGGCGGTCACGCCACCGGGGAGCTCATGCGAAGCCCCGAGCGTGTGCGACGCGCCTGTCGCCTGCAGGGGGCCGGCTGCATGCCACAGCAACAGCACATCGGCGAACAGTAGTATCCCGAGCCCCATATGGCTTGTGACGGTTGCGATCTCCAGTGCGCTCATCACGCTGCCCATGCCAAGCACGATCTGCACGAACACGAGGCCGATCGCTAGCCTTGCAGCCACCCGTGGCAGCAGCGGTAGCCGGTCGCGCCGGTTTCTGAGCAGGTGCCAGACTGCGGCGAGCACGAGGACAGCCGCTACGACCGCCCCGGCGCGGTGCAGCATCTGGAGCTGGCCCGGGCCCCAAGGCGGCCATAGGATGCCCGCGCACAGGAGCGGGTCGGTGCCGCATGCCAATCCGGCGCCGCTGTGACGGACCAACGCTCCCAGCAGCATCTGGGCATAGAGTCCGCCGAGGGCCAGCGAAAACAAGCGCCTGCCACGATCGGCGCCGGACCCGCGCGAGGGCATGGGCACGCTCGCCGCGTACCAGCGCTCCACCCCGGGATGGGAGCGGAGCGCGATCACGAGCAGCAGCCCGAAGAAAACCAGGGCCGTTGCCATGTGGGCCGTCGAAACGAGGGTGGGAAGCCCGTTTTCCACAGTGATCTTGCCCAGGACGCCCTGGAACACCACCAGCGGTGCGGCAACGGCAGCGAGTCGGAACGGCAGCGGATTGCGGCGGCGGGCGCGCACTGTCGCGGCTAGCAGCGCGATGGTTGCGAGCCCTACTGCGGAAGCCAGCAACCGGTGCGAGTACTCGATAGCCGGCTTGCGACCCATCTCATCGGGGATCAGCTGGTCTTGCTCTGCAAAACACAGGGGCCACGCTGGGCAAGCGAGCCCCGAGTCGGTGGTGTGCACGACACCTCCGAGCAGCAATAGCGCAAACGTCAGTATTGCCGTGAGCAGCGCAAATCGGTAGACGAACATCGCTTCGCCGTCGAGGGTGCACCGACCCATGGTCGGTCGCTTCGTGCGCAACCGCCCGTTACGGCAGCACAGGTGGTGTTTATGCAAGAAGCCTGTGGGAGCGTCAAGCGTGCGGGGACGGGTCCCACCCCGCGTCGGTCACATAGGACACGGGTCCGTGGCTCATGAGTGACCTCAACATCACGCGCCTGGTCGACCATCCACGCCGCGTGCGCCGACTTCACTAACGAAAGCGACTCGTTTGTGGGGGTCGTGGCGTATCTGCTCCCCACGCCCCCGCATATTCCGGCTCGGTGGCCGCGCAGACCCAATTCTCCTACACTTGGGTGCCAATTACACTTTGCCTACTTCAGAGGAAGCCATGCCCACCGAAGACCCAGGCGGATCGAAGACTGCTCGTTTGTATAGTTTGTGGGCCCCGGCGCTGGTCGCGTTGGCCGGGATGGCCTGCGGGTCCGACGGGGGTTATTCGGGAGAGGGCGGCGGCGGTCCTGGCACGAGCAGCCCGCCGCCGATCGGCATTCCCACCGTGGGCGCTCAGGGCGTGGAGATCGTGCGGGTCGAGCTCAACCAGGCATCTGCCGCGGTGCTCGCGAAAGGGGGCAAGCCGACCCCCCAAAAGGACATCGTCGCCCCGGTGGTTGGTGGCCGCAGAGCGTTGGTGCGCGGCTACTGGAAGCTCGACACAGGCTGGAAGGAGCGTTCCATCGAGGGCATCCTGACCGTGACGCACGCGGACGGGGGCACGAAGCAGTTCAGCGACTCCAAGATGGTCAAGGAGGGCACCAAGCCGCTCGACAGCGGTTCGGTGCCCGAAGATGAAGCCTTCAACTGGAAGCTGGATGCCGCCGACGTCAAGGCCGGCATGCAGCTCACGATCGAGCTCTACGAAGGGGCCCCCGAGCCGGGCGCCCCGCCCATGCCTCCAGCGCGTTTCCCGGCCGCCGACACCTTGCCGGTCGAGGTCGACGACACCCGGTCCGAGCTCACCGTGGTCGTCCTTCCGGCCACCCTGGCCGGCAGCACGCCCGATCACGGCGCCATGGAGGCCAAGAACCTCGAGGACTACCTGTACGACATCTTCCCGGTCCAAAAAGTGAATATGGACCTGAGGGGACCAACGAAGCTGGAGGGCGTGATGATGGGCGTATCCGAAAACGCCCCCATCTGGACCGCCCTCGGCCGGATCTGCCGCAAGGACATGGCGAAGCTCGGAGTTTTCTATCAGGCGATCATCGATCGCTCGAAGACCGGATTCAGCAAGGGGGGTAGCTCCACCGGCCGCACCAGCACGCTGATGCCGTGCTCGAGGTTGGCTTTCAATCTAGGTAACTACGGTAGCTACACGAACTCCATCGACGCGAAGATGGATTCGGTGGCGCACGAGTTCGGCCACAACCACGAGCGCCCGCATATCGACTGCGGGGGCCCATCGAGCGTGGACCCGAGCTTCCCGTACAAGGACGGTTTGACCGGCCAGCAGGGGTATCGTTTGAGCCCAGGGGAGCTCATGCACAAGGACGAGTGGAAGGACTTCATGGGCTATTGCCGGCCGCGCTGGATCGCCGATTGGACCGTGGGCAAGCTGCATGAGGTGACGAAGAAGCTCACGCGCACGGCCGCACCTGGCGCCGCTGCGCCCGAGCTCGAGCTCAGCCGGCGCTCCTTCGAGGGCTACGTCAGCGTCGATCCGAACCGGATCCACGAGACCCGCACCTGGTTCGAGGTCCCAGGGGACCTGACGGAGCCGGGCGAGGTCGTCGGCGCCGACTCCTACGCCCAAGTCTGGGTAGACGGGCAGGCCAGTCCACGTCTGGCGGTGAGCGTCATCAAAGACGCGGACGAGCAGGCCGAGCGGGTCACGTTCACGCTGCCCGAAGGCACGGGCGAGGCAGAGCGAGCGACGCTCGTGCTTCACGGCGTTCGGGTCGAGATCTTTGCAACCATGATCGAGCGGTACTAGGGAGTGTCTTCAAAATACTCCCGTTGATCCCGAGGCCCTCCGTCCGCCCTCCAGGGGAAGATCCTCTCGAAAATCGCGGGGTGCAGGGGCGCCCGCGATTACGACCATGGCCAGGCAAGGTACAAACACCATGTAGGTCGTGCAACACTGGGTCGCCGTGGTCGATAACGGGATGTGGCAGTCTTGAGCGCCCAGGCGACCGGTAGCGAGGCGAGCGAGCTTGACGGCGCTCTTCGGCGTCTTGGTCTTGCCCAGTTTCGGCCGGGGCAACGCGAAGCGATCGAGCTGCTGCTCGAGCGGCGCAAGCTGCTGCTCGTGGCGCCGACCGGTGGGGGCAAGAGCCTCGTGTACCAGCTGCCGGCCACCATGTTGTCCGGCGTCAGCTTGGTGGTCTCGCCGCTGGTGGCGCTCATGCACGATCAAGTGCAATCGCTGCGCAGTCGCGGGGTGTCGTGCACCTACTTTGCCGCGACGCTTGAACCTGCTGAGATCGGCCGGCGCATGGCCCAGGTCGCTCGCGGGGGCTTCGACCTGATCTATGTGGCGCCCGAGCGTCTCGCGCTGCCTGGCTTTCGTGCCTTGCTCGCGCGTATGGATGTCGCGCTCATCGCTGTGGACGAAGCGCACTGCATTAGCGAGTGGGGACACGATTTCCGCCCCGATTATCTGCAGCTCGGCCAGTTGATCGCGAGCAAGGCTGGGGCCCGCGTTCTGGCATGCACCGCAACGGCCACGCCCGTGGTGCGCGACGAGATTGTGGCGCGGCTTGGGTTGGGCCCGGACACGCCGCAGTTGGTCCGTGGCTTCGCGCGCCCCAATCTGGCCCTGCACGCATTGGAGATCGAGGGGCCGCGCGAGCGGCCCGGGCATGTGGATGCGATGCTGCGACGCGCTCTCGGGACCCGGCCCGGCGAGCATAAGGAGCCCCCCCGGGGCCAGGGGGCTGCCATCGTCTACGCGCCCACACGCAAGCTCGCCGAGGCCGAAGCCGTGCGCCTGCAAGGGGCAGGTTACCGTTGTGCCTGCTACCACGCCGGGCTGGCAGCCGCGGAGCGCGAGTCTTGCTCGCTGGGCTTCGCACAAGGGAAGCTGGACGTGGTAGTCGCCACGAACGCCTTTGGCATGGGCATTGACCGCCCGGACGTGCGCGCCGTGATCCACCTCGCGCCACCCGGCTCGGTCGAAGCCTATTACCAGGAGGTGGGACGGGCCGGACGAGACGGCCAGCGGGCGTACGGGCTGGTGCTGATGAGCGGCCAAGACCTCCCCCTGCGGCGGCGGCTGCTGGAACTTGCTCCCGACGGACACGCTCCCGAACCCAACGTCGTCGAGCACAAGTGGAACCTGTTCCTAGAGCTCGTGCGCTGGATCGAAGGTGGCAGCTGCCGGCACGATGCTATCCTTCGCTATTTCGACGACACCAGCGAACAGCTCGCGGGCTGCGGTCTATGCGACGAGTGCCAGCGAATGACCGGCGAGTCGGAGCAAGATTCGGAAGAAGTCAGCCTGATCGTACGCAAGGTGTTGAGCGGTGTCGGACGCATCCACCACCGCTTCGGCATGGGCCTGCTGATACGTTTGCTGCGTGGTCAGCTGGACCCTCGACTGACATCGGCTGGATTGCAGCAGGTGCGCACGTTCGGCGTGCTCTCCGAGCACGGGGAGCGCTGGCTCACCAGGGTGGTACGCCGCTGCGTCACGGCAGGCTGGGTCGGCTACAGCAACCACCCCCGGCCCACGCTGTATCTGACCGCAGAGGGACGCGAGGTCATGCGCGGCTCCCGGCCAGCGCGCGTGTTGCTGCCCCCGGCCGAGAGCGTACGAGCGCGAGGGCCGGGCAAGCGCGTCCAACGCCAGCTGGGCGGGCAGCCGCTGGACAGTGTTGGGCAGCAAGTATTCGAGGCGCTCCGGCTCGAGCGCTTAAAGCTCGCGCGAGCTCAGGCGGTTCCGCCCTACGTCATAGCCAGCGACCGCACACTTCGCGATATCGCACAGCTGCGGCCTCGGACGGCAGACGAGCTTCGCCTTGCACACGGGATCGGTCAAAACCGAGCGGATCGTTACGGGGCCCGCTTCCTCGAAGCGGTCCGTAGCGTCCAGAGCTAGTAGGAAGCCGATCCATACCTATTTTGGACGGGCGCCGGCCTGCAGATGCCGCTATAGACGCGCCAGTAGTCTGCGCCTCTGATAGCATGGAGGATTCCATGGCAGCGCTGAGGACAGTGAGCGTGGGTCTGCTGCTCGCCGCCGTCGCTCTGCTCGCTCGCGCGCCTGACGCACAGGCCCAAAGCGGCTCCAGGGACGGGCAGCCACAGGTCGCTGCACAGGTTGACTCCTCGGCGGCGATGCCGGCGTTGTACCGTGTGGGGCTTGCCGTGTCGGCGGAGCGAGGGCCCGCGATCGCGCTCGGCACCGGTTATGGCCTGACGGAGCGACTGAGCGCCGGCGACGGCGTCCACCACCGCATCAAGGGAAGCGCGGCTCTGAGTTTTCCCGCGGCCCCCTGGCTGCAGCTTGGGCTACGCTTCGACGGCCGCCTCGACCGACACCAAGACGGGGATGCGGGAGCAGTCGGTGAGCCGCGTGTGCTGCTCCGTGTCAGTCAGGCTGCCTCGGACCGTTTCCACCTGGGCGCCGAGGTGGATGTGTGGCTTGTGGGAAGCAACTTCCCCTCCGTAGAGCCCGAGGCCACCACCGTAGACAGCAAGCTGCTGCTCAGCTGGCTGGTGAGCCGGTCGTTTTATCTTGGGGCACAAGGCGGCTTTCGTCTGGACTCGAGCGCCAAATCCAGGCCCGCAGGCATCCTGAGCACGAACGACTCGCTGGCGCTGGGCGTGAGCGAGTTCAACTCGGCGCTGCTCGGGCTCGGGCTGCTCTACCGGCTGGGAGCCAGCCAGTTCGTGTTCGAGCTCACGGGTGAAGTACTGGTCGGCAAGGGGGCACCCAGCGGCGAATCCCCGGCCCGCGTTACCGCAGGGTTCAGGCACGCCCTGACGGAAGCCCTGCAGCTCGAGGTCATGACCGAGGTGGGCCTGAGCGGCAGGCCCGAGCTGGAGCCCGGAAAGCCGCTCGACCCGCTCATCCCAATCGAGCCGCGGGTGGGTCTCGAGTTTGGCTTGCGCTACCGCCCTGCGCCCCCGGCGGCGCGCGTTCGGATCGCGCGCCCGCAGCCAACGCCGGCCAAGCCCGAGGTCAAAGCGCCTCGGAGACCGCAACCGCCAAAGGTCGTGGCAGTGAGCGGAACGGTGCGAGGCACGGAAGGGCAGCCGGTGGCGGGGGCTCGGATCGAGCTGGCCGTGGCTGACAAGAGCCGGCAGGTCGAAAGCGACGCCGAGGGACATTTCGAGCTTGCCCCGCTGCCCATCGGCTCGGGCACGTTGACCGTATCTGCAGACGGTTTCGAACCCTACCAAGAATCGGTTAGCCTGCAGCTGGATGCACAATCCAGTTTTCAGGTCGGGCTTGTGGCGCTTCCCCACCGCGGGCAGCTGCGGGGGTTGGTTCGCTCCTTCAAGGGTCAGGGGCTCGAGGCTTCGGTGCAGATCGAGCCGCTCGGGCTCGAGGTCCACACGAACGATGAAGGCCGATTCGAGGCCGAGGTGGAGCCTGGGGACTACCAGGTCACGGTCCGAAGCGTGGGCTATCGAACCCAACGACGTACCGCGCGCGTCGAAAAAGACGGGGTCACCATCCTGAACGTGGACCTACGCAAGAAGCGCCGAAGGGGAGGTCGGGATCGCCGGCGATGAGTCCCACATTTCAAGGCCCGCAGCCACGCCCAAGGAGCGGGCGGTCGACTACACGGTGGACCTGCGTCGCACCATCGCTGCTGCTTTTGGGCACAGTCTGTTTGTTTTCGAGCGCGTCGGGGTGCGACTGCTCGGGCGCTGAGCCGGTCGCCGAGCTGGTTGAGTTGCACAACGCGGTTGATCGCGACTGGGCGGACAAACTGAACCAATGGGAAGGGGCCGTGGTCGGCGCGACTTTTGCCCTTGGAGATGGGCTGCGCACCGGCGAACAGGCGCAGGCTAGACTGGAGTTCAGCGCGGGAGGGCAGCTTCGGGTGGGCTCGGGCAGCTTGGTCAGGTTGTCTGCGTCGGCGCCGACGGGCTCTGGAGCCTCGAACACGGGCGTCGAGATTGTGACAGGCGGCGCGGAGCTGCTCGCTGGCCCGGCCGCCATGCGTTTTCTGACCAAGATCGGACCGGCCACGGTCGCACCCAACTCCCGGGTGCGCGTGATCGGGACCGGCGGCAGCGTGCGTTACGAAGTGAGCGTGGGCAGCGCTCGGGTGGAGCTCACGCACGGCAGCACGCACGAGGTGCAGGCAGGGCAAGGTATCGAGGTGGCCATTGGCTCCGCCGAGATCGAGCGCTTCGCGCTCAACCGGGCGCAAGAGCACCCGCCGGAGCAACCCGCGCAGGAGCCTGCGTCGATCACGGCCGTGGTCAGCGGCCGAGCGGCCAGCAGCCGCGTACCAGGAGCAAGTGCGTGGCGTCGGCTGGGTCCGGGCGAGCACAACCTGGCGGAGCACAGCGAGCTTCGCGTCAAACGCCGCGGCAGTGTGAAACTGCGCAAAGGAGACGAGGCAGCCTCACTCGGGGGGGGCCGCTACGTCGTCGGAGGGGCCGAGGGAGCCCTCGTCCAGATCACTCGCGGCAAACTGAGCTTGGGACGGGCCAGCGATGGTGTGTCCATCAAGGTACCGGGTGGGGTGATCGCGACGCAGAGCGGCTCCGACAAGAGCACGAGCGCGATCCTGCGGGTGAACACGGCCCGTGACACCCGGCTTCGAGTGCAGCAGGGCACGCTGGTGGTGCGTCATGCGGGAGGAGTGCACACCGTGCGCGCCGGCCAGAGCTGGCGGCTTTCCAGTGCACAGTCGGATCGGACGTCGGATTCCGAGACGGCGGATTTGGACACACGCGGGCCGGAGCACGCCGAGGTGGCGCTGCCGGCCGGCGAGTCCGCCGCGATCCACGATCCGCGGCCGCCGCTCGATCTCGCGTTTGCCACCGCGCTCAAGTGCCCGGGCGGCGCCGAGGTGCGCGTTGCAGGACGCAGTCGTACTCGCGCCAGCGGAAAGAGCCACGTTCATGTGAAACTGCATGCCGGCACGCACGGCTATCGGGTACGCTGTCTACGAAGCGGCCGAGCCAGCGGGCGCACCGTAGCGCGTGGCCGTCTGAGGATATTGCGTGATCCGGGCACCGCCCGGCTGCCCGCGACGGCACCCGCGAGCGAGGTGGACACGGACGGACGCCGTTACACCGTGATGTATCAGAATCGGCTTCCCGCGATTCGCGTACGTTGGCCGACGGCTCCCCAGGCGGACGGCTACGAGCTCGAGGTGACTTCTTTGGGTCGCGGCACGCGCGCGTTTGCTTCCGATGGAGCCCGGCACGCCTTCAAGTCGGGCGTGCTCGGCGAGGGGCAGCATCAACTGACGTTCCGGGTCCTTGGTGGAGGCGAACGTTCCGAACCTACCACGTTGCGCATTCGCTTTGACAACGCTGCTCCTGCTGCGAGCCTCAGGGAGCCGGCCGACCGCAGTTTTGCAGCCGGTGCGACCGTGGCCATACGCGGTGTCGCGCTTGCGGGCTGGCAGGCTTCCGTGGGCGGGGCGGCGCTCGATATGGACCGCTATCACCGCTTCGAAGGCGAAGTGGAGGTGCCACGCGACGCTCGCTCGCTGATTATCCGGATCGCGCACCCAAAGCGCGGGGTGCACTACTATGTTCGGAGACCGGCGGGAGCGTCCCCTTGAACGAATCCATGTCGGAGTCCAAGTCCGAGGTCCTGGGCCGCACGGTCCTTGGGCGCTATCGCATCGTCAAGCGACTCGCGCGCGGCGGCATGGGCGTTGTCTATCTTGCTCGGACCGAAGGTGCAGCTGGCTTTGCCAAGCCCGTCGTGGTCAAGCGCATTCTAGAAGACCTGACGGGCGACGAAAACATGGCCCGAATGTTCATTCGTGAAGCGCGCATCATGGCGAACCTCGAGCACCCGGGCATCGTGAGCGTCCTCGACTTCGGACACGAAGACGGCGCGTACATGATGGTGCTGGAGTACGTGCCAGGCTACCACCTCGGGCAATGGCTCTACTACAACCGGCTCAAACGCCACCGGGTGCCTGTCGACTGGTCGTTGCACATCGTTGCGCAGATACTCGACGCGCTTCACTACGCGCACACGTTCACGCAGCCGGATGGCAAGCCAACGCCCATCGTGCACCGGGACATCTCGCCGTCCAACATCCTCCTGTCGACGGACGGGCGCGTCAAGCTGCTCGATTTCGGCATCGCGAGGATGCTCGGCGAGGCCAACGAATTCAAGACACAGGACGGTCGCTTCAAGGGCAAGCTCGCTTACACCGCACCGGAAGCTTTTGGGGGTGCTGAGCCGGAGCCCGCCAGCGACGTCTATTCGGCCGGCGTGCTGCTCTATGAGCTTATCTCCGGCAAGAATCCCTTTCGCGGCCGCGAAATGCGCGAGACCTTTCAGCGCGTGATGAACTACCAGCCGCCATCGATCCACGCCCTGCGAGACGATGCCCCGGAGGCGATCGATGAGGTGGTCAGCCGGGCGCTGCAGAAAACTCCGCGCAAGCGATTCGAAAGCGCGCACAGCTTCAGCCAGCGGCTGATCGCGCTGCGCTCAAAGCCAGCAGACGAGATAGCGGCCCGGTTGGCGGAACGCACTCGCGAGGACTTCCACGGTGACATGCCGCAAGCGTTGGGACTCGAGCCCTTGGAGGTGCGGGACCGTGCATGGCGAGGCATCGCACAGCAAGCGGATGGGCCTCGTGACCAGGCCGAGTTGGCACTTGAGGAAGAGGAAGACACGGATTCCCTGCCTGACGAGGAACAGGTGCAGGATCTGCGCGAGACTTCCGATGTACAGCGTCCCGCAACGGCACGCGGAGCAGCGACCTGGAAGTTCTTGCTGGCCGGGCTGGCGCTTGTCGGGGTGGTTGGCGCATTTGTTGTGAGCAGGAACAGACACGACCCCCAGGCCATCTACGTGGTGCAACAGCCGCATGCGGAGCAACCGGCAGCGCGGCCGGCCGAACCGAGCCAAGCGACAGCGGGGTCACCTGCAAGACCGCCGGCTCCCCCCCTGGAGCCGAGGAGAGCCCCGACCGCGAGCCCGGAGATCGCGCAGGCTCCAGGCGCGACACCATCGAAAAAGCTGGCGGTCAAGACCAAGCCGAAACGCGCAAAGCGGCGAAATCGGGGACCGAACGATCCCGATCTTCGCACGCTCTCGCGCGCGTTTCGAAAGCGCCAAACAGCAGTGGAGCAGTGCTTTCAGCGCCACGCGCAGACGCTAAGCGGACGGCCGCAGGTACGCGTGCAGTTCCAGGTTGACTCGCGAGGCCGCGTCACGCGCTCAGAGCTCGAGCCGAGCGCGCTCAACGAGACTCCCCTGGGCCGGTGCCTGCTGCTGGTGTCGCGCGGAACTCACTTTGGGCCGCAGCCGCAAGCCATCAGTTTCAGCATCCCCATTACCGCACGCCGACTGCGCTGAAACAGGTGACTTCTCACGACATGTGCCATGGTGACGCACCATCACACAGGCGTTGAAAAGCCTGCCGGGATCGGACACGCTATGATCTTGGGGTATCGGCTTGTCGATACGAGGATCGAATGCACAGTCGGGGGAAGCGACGGGAGTTTGCAGGACGATGCTGGCACTGCTCGTCGACGACGATGAGCAAAACGCTCAGTCGCTAACACTACCTCTGAAGGCTCTGGGGATCGATGTGCGGCTTGCGTCGTTCCACGACAGCGTGGAGGCCGCGGCAGGAGCTGCAGCAGATGCCATCTTGGTGAGCGACTCTTCGGGCAAGGCAAAACGCAAAGAGCTCGTGAAGCAGCTGGCTATGGCGACGCAAAGCGCCGCCTCCCCAGTGGTTTTGCTCAGCGACGATCCTTCATCCGATCCCTACGGCGGCGGGCTGACCATGGGCCCGATCGCGCGGGTCAGCTGGCGCCTGTCGCGCCACGATATGGCGCGGCGAATCCACGAAGTCCTCGCTGCACTGTCGGAGCAGCCCGGTTTCACCAGCGGCCAAGCCAAGATCGCGACCCTGGATCGGGTCATCGGCCTGTTTTGCCGCGATCGCCGCAGCGGTATCGTCTCGGTGAATGTGCCCCCGAGACCGGATCGATCCGATCGATCCCATCGAGAGGAGAGCCTGCGCCTGGCACTGCGTGCCGGCGAGCCGCTCATCACGCCGGTGACTGACTTCGTCTCGCGCGTGCGGGAGAACTTCAGCGGACACGACAGCGTGCGCTACGTGTTCGAGCAGCTGCCAAGCACGCAGCTTGGGGCGTTGGACCCCGCGCTGGTAAACCGGCCGCCGGGCTCGCTGCGTTCGCGTCGAATTCTGATCATCGACCGAGACTCGCAGCGTGCGCGCCAAGTCGCGGTGGCACTGAGGGAACGCAACGCGCAGGTGCTGACCGTGGGCGCCCAGGCTCGCGAGCTGTCGCGCGCGCAGCACCTCGATCCCGAGGTCGTGATCGTGGATCCACACGATTTCGAGGGAGCGTGCTACCAGCAATGGAGCGCGATGCGGCAGCACCCCCGCTTGCGCTGGGCGGGCCTGCTGCTGGTGCCCCACGGGCAGTTGTGGCCAGCAGGTGGCTCTCGACCGCAGGTGGACGCGCTTGCGGCCGCGATCGAATCGATGCGCGCAGGGGACCAGGACCTCATCCAACAAGGCGCGCAGGCCGGCGAATTCGGTGCCCGGCTGGAGGTGACGGGGCCGGCCCGCATGCTGCGGGCACTCGGCAACGATCGCAAGCCGCGCCACGTCACGGTGCGATCAGGAGACACCCGCGTGCAGGTGTCGCTGAATCGCGGCATGGTCACATCCGCGCTCTCCGATCAAGAGCTCGCGGCCAGCGGAACCGAGGCTCTGAGCCTGCTGCTTTCGCTGGAGGTGGGGCGCGTTGAGGTGGGCGCGAACCGCGAACCGGAGCGCAGCAACCTCATGCTGCCCATTGATGCGGCGCTGCGGCGAGCGGCTCCCAAACCTGCGCCGCGATCGCGCACGTCCACAGCCCCCGGCCGCAACAAGGCACGCGCTCGGAAGCGTGAAGTGACCGCAGAGCAGGTTGCCGCCGGCCCCGATCAGGATCCCACCGCGGTTATGCGACGGCCGCGCAGCGATCCACCGGAGCCAGCCGCTGCACGTTGGAGGGGCGGCGAAGTTCATCCTGAGCTGCGGGGCGACCAAGCCCGCAAGCCGGAGGCCTCGCTCGAGCAGCTGAGTTCGCTCGCTTCCCCACCAGGGGCGGCCCCGCCGGGCGGCCCGGCTCCCGTTCGCAAAAAGACGCTGGTTGGAGTGCCGGCTACCGTGCCGGTCAGCACGGGGGCAAGACCCGAGAGCTCCGACCTCCAGGCGGCGCCCCCCAAAGCCACCGAAGCGGATCCGGCCTTGCCTTACGCGCACCCCGCCGCCACGCTGCTCGGTATGGCTCCACCGGAGCAGGGAGCGCCCGAGGCATCGCATCCCACGAAGCACCAGGGTCCAGCCGGCGACCCGCTGGCAGAGCAGCGAGCAGTACTCGAGACCGCACACCCTGCGAGCACGTTGCCCGGCATGCCGTCGCGCGAGCCCCCGCCTGGCCCGGTCGCCCCGCCGCAGGGACCTCGACAGGCGGGCGGGCGCGCGAACCTCGGGCCCGCACCACCGCCCGTACCCGCGGTGAGCACGAACCAGGGAACGCGGCCGCCCGAACCGGTGGCCGGCCCCGACGCAACCTTGGACGTTCGTGACTCGGAGGTAGAGCTCGAGGAGCACGAGACCATCGACTGGGATCAGCACCGCATGCAGCAGATGTTGGGGAGCTTGTACGAGCAGCCCGAACCTGAAGCGGCGCCCCGGTACGGCGACAATCCCTGGGGAGCGGCCACCGAGCCACGAGCCCCGCTGGTGCAGGGCCCGGCTGCGCAGGTTGCGCCACCGGGGCCGGGACCGAGTCGGCCAGCCCAGGCTCGAGACGTGGCCGCCATGGACCCGCTCCAGCCCTTCCCCACGCCTGCGCAGCGGCTGGTTGCCCGCGCGCGCGCGCACCTCGAAGAAGCGAGCGAGCGCCTCGCCTTGCTCGTGGATCGCGTACACGAGATCGAGGCGCTGGCCAAGATGCCGCGCAGCGCAGTCGCGGCCGGCTTGGCCGTTGCCGTGGCCGCGCCGTTGTTGGTGCTGATCTTCGCCTTGTCGGGCTCCGGCCCTGACGATGCCGCCACGCAGGGGGCGCGAGCAGAGGAATCGGCTCCGGCAGCGAGCGCGACCGACCAGCCCCGCGCCGAGGAGGCGGCCGGAGCAGGGGTCGAGGAGGCGGCCGGAGCAGGAGCCGCCGAGGAGGCGGCCGGAGCAGGAGCCGCCGAGGAGGCGGCCGGAGCAGGAGCCGCCGAGGAGCTGCGAGCAGGCGCGAGTCGGGAAGCCGAGCACGAACAACCGCAGCCTGCCATCGTACGAGGAAGGAACCCGCAGGCCGCCGCTGCCAAGAGCTCGAGGTCGGCCAGCGTTACGGCCAAAGCGCGCGCAAAGCGCCGGGCGGCCCTGCTAACCACGCAGGGTCATGCCTTGCGTCGGGCCGGAAAACTGGCGGCGGCCGAGGCCAAGTACACCCGAGCGCTGCGAGCCGACCCGGATTCGGTACGGGCCACCATGGGGATGGCGCTCGCCAAGCTGAAGCGAAAGGACCGCAAGGGTTCGGTCCGCTGGGCGAAAAGGGCCGTGCGGCGTCGCAGCGGGGGCGCCACGCAGCTGCTGCTCGGCGATGCCTACCACCTCGCGGGCAACAAGAAGCTGGCGCGCCGGGCATGGAGAAAAGGCGCCCGCTTGGGGAACAAGACCGCTCGGAAACGCCTCAAGACGAAAAAGTAGCCTGTGCCGGTACTCAGTACCTCGGCACGGCGGGATCGACCTGTCGAGACCAGGCGTCGATACCGCCCGCCAGATTGTAGACGCTCCTGAAGCCCTGACTCAGCAAATACTCGGCGGCGCGCTGACTGCGACCCCCGTGGTGGCAGTAAACGACGAGCGGGGTATCCCGGTCCAGCGCTTCGATTCCCTCAAGAGAGGCGTCATCCAGCAGGGTCGCGCCGCTCAGGCTGGCCTTTGCCTGCTCTTCGGGCGTGCGCGCATCAAGCAGGCGAAACGGTTCCCGCCCGTCCATCATCTCCTTGAGATCGCGCGGCGCAAGCTGGACCACCTGTCGAGGCTCGTTGGGATTGTCGATGCGAAACCCCTCGTTCTGGCCGCTGACGTAGTCGATGCGCAGGCCGTCGGCGCACTGTGCCGCGCCGCGATCAAGCAGGACCGTGACGCCGCTCGCCTGCACGCGCAGATCCGACGGCTGTGGCTCGTCGATCGACAGCGCGTACTGAAAGTCGTTGCTGATTTCGAGCCGCAGGTCGCCCTGCTGGCCCTCGGCAGCACGACGGACCGCCTCGACCGCCGAAGCGCTCAGACTGATGGAAGGAACCTGCCCCTGCGGCGGATCGAGGCCCAGCATCTCATGCAACTCACCTGCAGCGTGCATCTCGACCACGATGTCGCGACCACCGACGAACTTCCCCTCGATGTAGAGCTGAGGGATGGTAGGCCATTGCGAGAACTCCTTGACGCCTTCGCGAAGAGCAGGGTCGCTCAGGACATTGATCGTGGTGTATTCAGAGGCGAGCTCGTCGAGGACCTGCACGACCGAACCCGAAAAGCCACACATGGGCATGTGGCGCGAGCCTTTCATGAACAGGACGATTCGGTTCTTTTCGACAAGATCTTGGATTCGCGCGCGCAGTGCCTCATCAAGGGCCATGGGTTCCTCCAGCCTTGCCGACATAGGACGAGGGACCTGGAACGTCAATCCATCGAGCGGGGCCCAGGCGCCAGGCCCTACTCGCGCTACACTAGCCCGCATCGCTGGGAAGCACGCTGGATCGGTCTGCTGCGACCCAGGAGAATGTGGGGAGTTTCGGTGTCGAGTAGCGACAGGGTCGTAAGGGCCATGACAGACGACGGTGCCTTCCGGGTGGTCGTGGCTTCCACCTCGCATACCGTGCGGTCCGCGATCCATGCGCAGCGGGCGGACGGAGCTCCAGCACGACTGCTGGGCGAGCTGCTCACCGGCTCGATACTGTTCCGAGAAACCATGGCGCCCTCGTTGCGGGTGCAGGCCATCCTGCTGGACGCCAAGGGCAAGGGCCGCTTGGTGGCCGACTCGTTTCCAGACGGCGGGACGCGTGGACTCGTCTCCGGGCTACAACAGCCGCGCGAGTTCGAGCTTGGCGCGGGGGCGACGCTCGAGCTGATGCGCACGTTGCCCAACGGCAGCCTCAACCGCGGCGTGGTGGGAGCGCCGGAACGGGGCGGCCTCTCCCGCGCGCTGATGACGTATATGCAAACCTCGGAGCAGGTTCTGTCCGCCATCGCGGTCTCCTGCGCCCTGGGCCCGGATCGGCGACCTCGTGCCGGCGGCTACGTGGTGCAGCTGCTGCCCGAGCTACCCCACGACGCGCTTACGACCATGACCGAGCGCCTGAGCACACTGGCCGACCCGGCCGAGCTTCTGAGGCAGGCTAGCGATATACGCCGATTCCTCGAGCTGCTGCTCGCCGACATGCCTTTCACGCTTCTCGACTCGAGACCCGTACGGTTCCAGTGTCACTGCAGCCACGTCCGCGTGATCGCGAGCCTGGCGATCCTTCCTCGCTCCGAGATCGAGGCCATGATAACCGAGGGCGACGTGGTCCAGGCCGCCTGCGACTACTGCGGAAAGGAGTACCGCGTCAGCCCGCAACAGCTCCTCGGCCTGCTGCAGCAAAGCTAGTTAGCGGGGATGAAACAAGACACCCCCAATAATCTGACGCAAGCTCGTGTTCTACCGCGGCCTTGATGAAGCGGCTGCGGTTCTTCTCGAGCCGATCGACGCACTTGACCAGCTCGGCGGGCAAAGTCAGCGTCACACGCTCGGAGCGCAAGGCCCCAGGGCGCGACCGCGCTCGATCGGAGCCCAGCTTCGAGCCGCGGCGACGAGTTTTGCCCTTGAGCTCCGAAGGCGACCGGGCAGCCGCTGGACGGTCTGCGCCCGGTCTGCCACAACGCGCTCGTGCACGAGAGCGGCTTGATACGCAGGCTGATCGAGATCGCTCGGGCGCAGGCGCGCGAGCGAGGCGGGGAGCTGCGAGCCGTTCACGTCAGGCTCGGTGCCCTTGCCGGCGGCACGCCGGGACATTTGCGAGAGCACTTCGCCATCGAGCTGGCCGCGTTGGGGCTTGCGGGCATCGAGCTGCACGTAGTCGCTGCGCCCGATGAGCCCACGGGCGTCGAGATCACGGGGATCGAGGTCACAGCATGCGAGGCCGCGGATCGCGCGATCCCGGAGCTTGACCGGTGACCGTACGGCGTGCCGGCTGCATTCGCGGCACGGTGCAAGGCGTGGGTCTGCGTCCCCTTGTAGCCAAGCTCGCCGCGGAGCTGTCGCTTGGCGGTCGGGTCCGCAACGCCCGGGATGGCGTGCAGATCGAGATCGAGGGCACACGGACCGACCTCGAACGCTTCGATCGCAGGCTGCGCGGCGAGCTGCCGGCCGCGGCGCGAGTCCAGGACATCCGTTGGCGCGAGGTAGCTGCAATCGGCCAGCGCGATTTCCAGATCGCGCCCAGTGACCAGACAACGCCTGTCGATCCTGTGAAGCCAGCCCCTGCTTTCGGGATCCCCCCGGACCTCGCGGTATGCGACGAGTGCATCGCCGAAGTCGACGACGAGGCCTCTCGTCGCCACAGCTACCCGTTCACCAACTGCACGGCGTGCGGCCCACGTTTCACCATCACGCGCAGCGCACCCTACGATCGCGAGCGGACCTCGATGCAGTCGTTTTCGATGTGCGGCGACTGCGCTCGCGAGTACGACGATCCACACGACCGCAGGTACCACGCGCAGCCCATCGCGTGCCCACGTTGCGGCCCCACGTTGCGGCTGCTTGCAGCGGACGCCAGCCGTTTGGGTACCGGCCGCCAGGCGCTCGAGGCCGCGGTCCGGGTGCTTCGGCGAGGCCGGATCGTGGCCCTCAAGGGCCTCGGCGGCTACCAGCTCGTGGCTCGCGCCGACGAAGAAGCCACGGTCGCGCGTTTGCGATCGCGCAAGCGGCGTCCCGGCAAGCCGCTGGCCGTGCTGGTCGCGGATCTCGAGGCGGCGCGCAGGCTCGCATACATCAATGAAGAGCAGGCTCGAGCGTTGCGCCATCGTGCCGCTCCCATCGTGCTCGCAAAGCAGCGCGGCACCGGCGTAGCCACCGCCGTGGCGCCTGGGCAGCGGCGCCTGGGCCTGATGCTGCCCGCAACGCCGCTGCACCTGTTGATCGCGCGTCAGGCCCGAGTACCGCTGATCTGTACGAGCGGCAACCTGCACGAGGAGCCGATCTGTATTGGCGACGCCGAGGCGCTCGAGCGGCTGGCTGCCGTCGCCGACGTGTTCTTGGTCCATGATCGGACCATCGTGCGGCGCGCCGACGACTCGGTGGTGCAGATCGTATGCGGACGCATGCGAACGTTGCGTGCGGCGCGCGGCCTTAGGCCGCTTTCGCTCGACTTCAACGGCGCAGAGCGACCCGTGCTCGCACTGGGCGGACACTTGAAGCAGGCTGCGGTGCTGGCCTCGAACCGACGTGCCGTACTGTGGCCGGAGACAGGCGACCTGCACACGGCACCCGCTCGCGACGCCATGGTGGCCTCCATACGTGATCTGGAGCAGTACCTGAGCATGCGCGCTGCCGTGATCGCGACGGACCTGCACCCCGACTACGCCACCAGTATCTGGGCCGAGGCGAGCGGTCGCCCCGTGGTCCGGGTGCAACACCATCACGCCCACATCGCTGCGGTGCTGGCCGAGCACCGCCACAAGGCTGCACTAGGGTTCGCGTGGGACGGCACCGGGCTCGGCCGCGACGGCCACGTCTGGGGTGGAGAGGCGATAGCGGTCGATCCCTCGGGCGCACGCCGGGTCGCGCATCTGCGCCCCTTTCCTTTGCCCGGTGCGGATGCCGCGGCGCGCGACGGGCGGCGCGCGCTCGCCGGGCTCTTCGTGAGCGCGGGCGTCACTCCGCCCGCGGCTCGGCGCGAGCTCGCCCGCTTTGCGCAAGTGGCGGCCTCGGCACGCCTAGCGCAACAAACCACGAGCGTGGGGAGGCTGTTCGATGCGGTCGCAGCACTAACCGGGGTAGCGGAACGGTCACGCTTCGAAGGCGAAGCCGCCATGGCGCTCGAAGCGCTCGCCGAGCCGAGCGCGCCACCTTATCCCTTCACGCTGGCGGGCAGCAGCATCGACTGGCGGCCGATGCTCGCCGCGATGCTGAGCGAACGTCGCGACGCCGTCCGTGTGGCGTCGCGCTTCCACGCTACCCTGGCCTCCATGGTTCTGCGAGTGAGCCAACGGCACGCCGCGGGCGTGGTGGTGCTTTCAGGCGGCTGCTTTCAAAACGAGCTGCTGCTACGCCAGTCCGTCGCGCTGCTCGATGAGCACGACGTACGCACGTTGATCGGAGAGCAGGTACCGCCGGGCGACGGGGGGCTCGCGCTCGGGCAGGCATGGGTGGCAAACTCGAGCTCCGCATGTGCCTAGCGCTGCCAGGACGGATCATCGAACGGCTCGACGGGCTCGGCGGGATGCCTTTCGCCCGCGTCCAGTTCGGCTCGATCGTGCGCCAAGTGTGCCTGGCCTACACGCCGGAAGCCGAAGTAGGTGATTATGTCATCGTGCACGTAGGTTTTGCATTGCAGCGCCTCGACGAGGAGGCGGCCGAGCGTTCGCTCGAGCTGCTACGATCGGTCGAGGCAGGAGAAGAGGATTCGTGAAGTACGTCGAGCCGTTTCGCGAACCGGAACGCGTCCGGCGCGCCGCGGCGACCTTGGCCGCCACCTGCACGCGGCCGTGGAAGATCATGGAGGTGTGCGGCGGCCAGACCCATGCCATCGCTCGCTATGCGATAGACGACTTGCTGCCCGACTCGCTGAAGCTGGTGCACGGACCGGGATGCCCGGTGTGCGTTACGCCTGTTGAGGTGATCGCACATGCGCAGCTGCTCTCGCTCAAACCCGATGTCACGCTGTGCACCTTCGGCGACATGCTGCGGGTGCCGGGCCCCGGCGGCGACCTGGTTGCGGTGCGCGCAAGAGGTGCGGACGTTCGGCTCGTGCTGTCACCGCTCGACGCCGTGGAAATCGCGCGCGCGAACCCGGAGCGCCAGGTGGTGTTTTTCGCCGTGGGCTTCGAAACCACGGCACCGAGCAGCGCGCTTTCGGTCGAGCTGGCCCGCAGACTGGAGCTTAGCAACTACAGCCTGCTGGTTGCTCATGTGCGGGTCGCGCCCGCCATGGAGCTCCTGCTCTCGGCGCCGGATAACGAGGTGCAGGGATTCCTCGCCGCCGGACACGTGTGCACCATCGAAGGCACGTCCGAGTATCCGGCCCTTGCCGCCCGCTACAGGGTTCCGATCGTGGTAACGGGCTTCGAGCCGCTCGATATCCTGCTCGGCGTGCGCGAGGTCGTTCGCCAGCTAGAGGCGGGGCAAGCGGACGTGACGAACCGCTACGAGCGCGCGGTCAAGCCCGACGGCAATCCACTGGCCCGTGCCATGGTGGATCGCGTCTTCGAGGTGGCCGACGTAGCGTGGCGGGGGCTCGGCCCGGTCAAACGAGGTGGCCTCAAGCTGCGCCGGGAGCTTGCCGACTTCGATGCGACCCGGGTGCACGGGCCCATCGCGGCTCCCATGCCGGAGCCCACCGCCTGCCGAGCCGCAGAGGTCCTCAGGGGACGCCTCGAGCCGATCGAATGCCAGGCGTTTGGCCGGCAATGCACCCCCGAGACGCCGCTTGGGGCACCGATGGTCTCGACCGAGGGTGCCTGCGCCGCGTACTTCCGGTTTCGACCCGGTGCAGCACGCGCCGGGGGCCGTCCAGCAAGAGCCGTTGCGGATCGCACGGGACTCGACCTGGCTGGCAAGGCGCGATGACGAGCCATACCGGCAGCATGTACTGTCCCACCGCGTTTTCCAGCTACGAGCACATCGTCCTCGCACACGGCGGTGGTGGCCGCGCCATGCATCGCCTGATCGACGGCTTGTTCGCCCGAGTGCTCTCGTGCCCGGACCTCGACACCGAGCATGACGGCGCCCTGCTGGACCTGGCCGGTCCCATTGCGGTCACGACCGATGCGTTCACCGTACGCCCACTCTTCTTTCCAGGCGGAGACATCGGCCGGCTCGCGGTGTGCGGCACGGTCAACGACATCGCCATGTGTGGGGCACGTCCCCGGCACCTTGCCGCTGCATTCGTGCTCGAGGAAGGCCTTGCGCTGTCGGATCTGGAATCCATCGTGCGTTCGATGGCCACGGCGGCCCGTGAAGCGGGCGTGAGCGTGGTAACGGGCGATACCAAGGTGGTCGAGCGCGGCAAAGGCGATGGCGTGTACATCACCACGACCGGACTTGGCACCCGCATTGTTCCACGGCGTGTTGGGCCACGGGCCGTGCGGGCCGGAGACTCGGTGCTCGTGAGCGGCCCCGTAGGTGACCACGGCATGGCCGTGCTCAGCGTGCGCGAGGGCCTCGAGCACGAAACGCCCCTGCAAAGCGATGTCGCGCCGGTCGTACACTCCGTAGCGGCCTTGCTCGAGGCCGATATCGAGGTGCGCTTCCTGCGTGATCCGACCCGCGGCGGCCTGGCGTCCGCGCTGTGCGAGCTCGCCAGTGCATCCGGCCTTGGCATCAGCCTGCGCGAGCACGACATCCCCATCCGCTCGCAGGTCGCCGACGCCTGCGAGCTGCTGGGTCTCGATCCCCTCTACGTCGCGAGCGAAGGCCGTTTCCTCTCGGTGGTCGCGGCCGCCGACGCCGAACGGGCGCTGATTGTCCTGCGACAGCACGGTTGCCCGCAAGCCGCCCGCATCGGCGAAATCCTGGCATCCGGACCCGGGCGCGTGATCTTGACCAATGCCATCGGCGGCGGGCGGGTGCTCGACATGCTATCCGGCGAGCAGCTACCCCGCATTTGCTAGCGCTAGGGTGCCTTGAGGCGGCTTTTCGTTGACGGATGAGTCAAGTTTTGGTTGGGTCTCAGGCGGCGAGTCGCTGCTTTTGCCATGTCTGTTCGATGGCTCTGTCGACCTGGTCGAAGGCGGTACGGAGCTTGGTATCGGTG
>JAKSBK010000383.1 GCA_022361155.1 Pseudomonadota bacterium | reverse complement strand
TGGTCATGCAGCCTCTGGCAATTGCTGAGGAATCTGGGTCTGAATGCGCTCTGGGGCGGCGTTGAGGTGGGCGGCTGCTCGTAAGCGTTCGTGAACGAAGTTGTCGAATGCTTCCCAGTCCCCGTTGACGACGATGCAACGGAGTTGCACCACCGCTTGCGCACGTTCAGGGATCCAGCGCATGCCACCGTGATCGCAGCGGCGCGCCACGATGTGTTTGAGCCCACCCTCCACGATGCCGGTGGAAATGGCGAGGTCGCGCCTGCGAAGCCGGCCATAGCGAGTCTTGTCCATCCTCTTGTTCAGATAGGTCCATGCGTCGCGCAGCCGCTGTCGGCGGCCCTTGTTCCCGGGACCGGTCGGTGCTCGGTCGACGGCGTGTGCGGCACGAAGTCGCTCAGGACCGAGCGGGCGTCGATGAGCACCAGACACGGCCCGTACTCCTTGAAGAGCTCCCGCAGCACGTCTCCGGGGCTCGTCGCTTTCTCGTCATCCGCCCGCACGCGCTCGTAGGCCTTCTTGCCGCCGAGCTAGCTCTTGCCTACAGGCTCTCGCCAGTATGGAGGGGTAGGCCGCCGACGCACGGCGGAACGAGGGCGTGTCTTCGACGCAAGCTAAGCTAACGTGCGTGCCTAGACAGGTCGCCACTGGGCACATCGAGCGCCTCTAGCCAGCCTCGGCCAGTGGTGGCGGAAGGTCGACGAGACGGGCTCGAGCCTCATGTAAATCCACGCTCTTCTGAGCGTTTAGCCAAAACTCGGGCGAGGTCCCCAAAGCGGAGGCGAGCTTTAAGGCCATGTCGGCACTCACGGATGAGCGACCATTTACGATCCGGTTGACCACTTTTACATCGTGTCCGATGTGATCGGCGAGCCTTTTTTGAGTCAAACCCATCGGCAACAGGAACTCCTCATTGAGGATTTCGCCCGGCGTCGTGGGCCGGCGCTTCATTTTGCGAACCCTAGCCATGAAAACACCTCCTCAGTCGTGGTAGTCGACCACGTCGACGTCACTCGGCCCTCGTCCGTCCCATCGGAAAAGGATGCGCCATTGCTGATTGATCCGAATGCTATAGAATCCGGAACGATTGCCTTTGAGAGCTTCCAGCCTGTTGCCTGGCGGAGACCGCAGGTCAGCCAGTACGTGAGCGTATTCAAGGATATCGAGCTTGCGCTGCACGACACTGGCAATGCTCTTCCACCCCTCCCGCCGTGGCATCCTGCCATCATAGAAGAAGTCCTCGACAACGCGTCGAGCGAAGCTCTGAATAGCCACCCGAGAGGTATACCTTGATAAGGTATACCGTGCAACGGTAGCGTGCGACCGGGCTCATTTTTTTCCAGCTCCGGTAGCAGTTGGCCCGGGCTGAGCGCGCCGGACCGCGCCAGAAGGCAGAGCCGAAGGGCCCGCCGACACGTCATGCCAGGCCACGGCACATCCGGGCGGGAACGTGGCTCCACGCCGTGCCCGCGAGCCGAAAGCCCCCCGAGCCGAGAGCCCCCTGGCACGCCTGCTGCTGCCGATGTTGGCGTTAGCTGCACGTCCATGGTTTCGGCAACCGGATAACTGGGCGGTCAACCGAAGCTGCGCTTTTTCGCGGGACCGAGCCCGAGGCCGAGAGCGAGAGCGAGTTCGGATTCGGAAGCAGAGGGCAGAGACCGAGACGGAGTCAGAGGGCCGCGGTGGAGGCAGAGGTCCCGATGCCGATGCGGAGGCGGATGTCGGGTTCGGACGTCGGGCTCCGGGTTCCGGGTTCGGATTCGGGTTGCGACATCCGTGTCGGGTCGGAGGACGGGATTGCGACTGCGATGGTGGCGAGCCGGAGGGGGCAAGCTCCAGCGCCAGGAAGGGCCGGGCTGCGGGTCGGTCGCTCCACGACCGCGGCGACGGCCACGACCACGGCCACGCTGCATGCCCCCCGGTGGGGCCGAGGACAACCGGAAGCTCAGAGCAG
>JAKSBK010000382.1 GCA_022361155.1 Pseudomonadota bacterium | reverse complement strand
CTTACCAAGGAGGTGCTCTACCACTGAGCTACCTGGGCAAAACCACCTCTGCACCGCGTTGCGCACGGAGCGGGAGACCGGGCTCGAACCGGCGACATTCAGCTTGGAAGGCTGACGCTCTACCAACTGAGCTACTCCCGCACGGACCCAAGGCACAGGCGCGATGTCTTTAGCAAGACGACCGGGGTGGAGGGTAGTGGATTTGAACCACTGAAGGCATAAGCCGGCAGATTTACAGTCTGCTCCCTTTGACCACTCGGGCAACCCTCCGATATCATTTGTCTCCAAAACTCGCGAGCTGGCGAAGGGATTCGAACCCGCAACCCCCTGTTTACAAAACAGGTGCTC
The DNA here is from genome assembly GCA_022361155.1 of Pseudomonadota bacterium. Classification (NCBI taxonomy): domain Bacteria; kingdom Pseudomonadati; phylum Pseudomonadota; species Pseudomonadota bacterium. Next base: position 38,232 of record JAKSBK010000382.1, on the reverse strand, counting down.
TACCGTTGAGCTACGCCAGCGAAGCCGATATCCGACATGCACCCACACTGTCGATGGAGAACGCGCCTGCCTCGCCGGCTGCGTGCGAGGGCGGCTTGTGTACTTGACCGTGCATGCTGTGTCAAGCTTACTCGGCACGATTCTTGGCAGTCTCATGGGCTCGACCCTGCCGAGCCGGCCGCAGCGGATGGCTTGACGGCCCGCTGCCTCCCTTGAAACTCGCGCAGCTGCTGCTCACTGACGCCACCCGGCCCCGGCGGTTGCTCGAGCATCAACTCGCGCACGCGCTCCAGGTCCTTCCGGGTCTTGGACGCCCAGCCACCTTGGACGCCGGTGCGCTCGATCAACATCAGGGTGAGCTCCCAGTAGCGGATTGCATGGCGAATGAGCGGCTTGATCAGCTTGGCGAGCTCGTCGCGATAGGCCTCCTCGCCGCCCTTCGGCACTCTGGGCGGAATCGGCGAATGCATGATGGCATGCCACAGCTCGTCGTACATGTGACCGATGCGGTAGCCCGACGCTGCGGCCCAGTGCGAATCGGTGAAGCGGATGGCGTTGAAGTACTCGCGCTGGGCCTTCAGCACCAGCTCCGCCCGCTGCAGGAGCACCCTTTGCTGTGCTTCGGCACTGTCCTTGGGAAAACGCAACGCCTGCGCGCGGCTGCGGATGGTCTCTGCCAACACGAAGTTGGCCGCGGCCGCAAAGTGTACATCGGCCCTCTGCTCGGCTTCGGGCCGCTGCCGCTGAAGGGCCAGCGTGCCGCGTGCCTGCCGCTCGGCCTCATCGAGCCGGCGGGCGCCGAAAAGGGCTTGGGCCCGCCGGGCCATCGCTTCCACTCGTTCAGCGACCGTCAGGTCGTCTCGCGCCAGCAATGCATCTACCCGGTCGAGCAACGCTTGCCACGACTCCAGCTCGAGCAGCACCTGCACCAGCTGAAAGCTGGCGTGCCTTGCGTCGCGCGACCCAGGCAGCTCGCGCAACAGCGTCTCGTAGCGTGCCCTAGCCGCCTGCAGCTCGCCCAGCTGGATCAGGCACAAGCCGGCATTGTACAGGGCTGCGGAATGGTAGCGGCTGCCCGCGAACTCCCGATGCAGGCGGTCGTACAGGGGGACGGCCTGCGCGCACGCACCCCTGTCCAGCAGCCTCGTAGCCCGGTTGAACAGGTCGGACGCATCGTAGACCTCGAACTCGTAGCGTCCGCCTTCGCCGCGCCGGGCCGTGATCCGGAGCTCGTCCATTTCGACGATCCCCCTGGGGGCTCGAGCCTGCGGCCGGGGTCGAGTCCCGCCGCAGCCCGACGCCAGACACAGGGCCAACAACGCCATGGCCGGTGCTCGCCGGCAGGTCACTCTCGCCCGCCAACAGGACCTAGTGCCTCGCCACAGGAATCCTGATCGTTTGGCCCCAGCCCTGGCGCCCGCTGGCGGCGTTGGGACCTCCTCGAATATGCGCTGCATGTCCTTCGTCGGTCCGCCTTGCCAGCGAGCCCCACTGCAGGCCCCAACCAACCAGGATTCCTGTGGCGAGGCACTAGCGCAAAGGTCCCTTTTTTGCGTCAACGAAAAGCGGTCGCTTACAATCTCCTGCATCTGCAATGCACCGTTGCGACTGTACCCCTGCGCGATTGTAGGAGATTGGCCACGATGAAACAGGAACGTCGATACTTTCAGCGAATCCCGGTAGCTTTCTATACCAACCAGGTGGCCGGCGATGAGGTGCAGCGCTGGTTTGCGGCCGATCTCAGTGCGCTAGGACTCTTCATGGAGCGGCCCCGCCCACTGCTCGAGCCCGCCCGCACACCCAGCATCGTTCAGGTCGAGCTGCCGCTGCCAGGGATCGGCGAAAGCCTGTGGATCAAGGGCGAGGTGGTTCACGATCGCAGTTGCGGCCTGTTTCGCAGCGCCGGCGTGCGCTTCCAGGCAATGGCTCGCAAGCACCAGCGCTGGCTGCGCGACTGGCTGAGGGCGACCGACCGGAACCGCAACAGGGCCTTGCCGCGTCGCGCGCGCTTCACCAACCCCAACTGGCCCGTCCGCATGGACCCGGCCGCCTTGGCTGCCGTGCGAAACCCTAGTCTTTGATGCTATGAAGCGGCTCGGAGACTCCCGAGCGCGACCATGGAAAGGTCCCGGAGGACGCGGCTGCTTGCGCGGGCGGATCGGGCGTGCGGTTCCGCTCGGCACGGGACCGGAGGCTGGTGACCGATGCGAGCTAGGTTCGTAAGACCATGGGTCTGCGTCCTTGCGCTAGCCTCGGGGGCGTGCGGGGGCGCCGAGCCTGTCAAGCGACGGCCGGGGGCGCTTCACGGCCAGGTCGCCTCGCGGCCGGGCGAGGGTCCGCGCACCGTGGTCGTACGGCGTGCGACCGGCAACGCGCTGCACCTCAGCCTTTGGGTGGATGCTGGATCGCGTGACGCCGAGCCGCCCGAGCTCGCCACGCTCGCGGTCTGGCTTGCTTCGGAGCGCGCCGGACAGGGCGTGCGCGGGCGGGCTTTTGCCGATGCCAGCGAGCTCGCGCTGACCTGCGAGCGCCAGGCCCTGACCCAGTGCCTGCGCCGGCTGGCACGTGGCCTGGGCACGCGGCAAGTGAGCGAAGAGGCCCTGCAGATCGTGCGCAACCGGCTCGACGCGGCACGCCGAAAGGCTGCAAAGGACCCCGTGCGAGCGGCCGATGCGCTGGCGTTGCACGCTCTGTTCGGCAGGCACGGCGCGGGATTCCAGCCCCTCGGACGCGCGCGCGTCGCGACCCGCCCACAGGCGGTTAGCAGCTTCCTCGCCCGACACTACGGACGCAGGCGCGCGCTCGTCGTAGCTGTAGGGGATCTGGCTGCCGACGTGCTCGCCGCGCGCGCAAGGCTATCCCTGGCGTCTCTGCCACGGGCTAGCGCCGGGCGCGCACAGCGCCGGCTGCCCGTCCGAGGCGGAGTCGAGGTCATGCTGGGTGGCCGCACGCTGGTGAGCGTCGCCGTGGCCACGCCGGAGCTCGCGTCCGCGGCGAACCTTGCGAGCGCGCTCGCGCATCTCGGTCACGCAGTCCCGATCGAGACACTCGACGGACTGAAGGCCTTGTCGGCTCACGCCTTGCCCGTGCGCGGCGGCGCGCTTGCTCTGGCGCGCTTCGCGGCGTACGAGCCCGTCGGCGCGGCCCGAGAGCTCGCCTTCCACGCGGCGCGCCTGCGGCACGAGCCTCCGCCAGCGGTACCCTTGGCACCGCCCAGCGGTGGTGCGAGCGTGCTGTCGGAGTGGGTGGGGCTTCGCTGGGCGGCACGCCCGCAGCGCGGGGCCCACCCTCCCGAGCTCGTGCCGACGGCCATCGGCCTGGGACTGGTCGCGGCCGGACGGGACCAGGGAAGTCCGAAGAACCGCGATCCGGATGCGGCGGAGCGTGTTCGGCTGCGAAGTGCCGCACGGCGTGCCGTCACCCACGCACAGGCCCACGCGGATCCCGAGTGGAGCGGCACCATGGACGAACGCTCCGCGTCGTTGCGATTGTCCAACGGCGCCGGCGTAGAAGTGCGGCACGTCGCTGCGAGCGATCACGTGGCGGTCAACGTACGTTTCGCAGGCGGGGCCGGCGAGGAACCAGCTTCGCTGCACGGTCGCACCGCACTGCTTGCAACGCTGTCCGCTTCCGCGTGCACGCAGGCCGCTGCGCAATCCACTACGAGCGCCACATTCCGGCCGCTGGTCGAGGCCACTTCGTGGGGCATCACCGCGAGCGCCCCCGGAGCCCGCTGGGCCCAGGCCATCGACATGGTGCTGCGCTGCGCGCTGCACCCGCCGCTCGCAGCGACCCGGATTGCCAGGGCGCGGCTGCGCTTGCGCGAACGACTCGGACCTCGAGGCTCACCTGCCTGGCACGCCAGTCAAGCCGCACGGCTAATCGCGCCGCTGACTCCGGCGCTATGCGCGCCGTGGGGCTCTTCGGCGCGCCTGAACGCGGTATCTCGACGCGACCTCGAGCTACTGGTTCGAACCGCAGCGACCGGCGCTCGTGTGAGCGTGGCTGCCGTGGGCTCGCTACCCGCCGAGCAGGCGGCGCTCCGGATCGCGCGCCGACTCAGCCGCTTGCCAGACGGAACCGCAGCGCCCCCACAGGTACTCGGTGAGGCCGCAAGGGGGCTGCTCACCTCGGTTTGGTCGGGGCCCCATGCTCGGGTGGTCGTGGCATGGCGCACGCTGGGACCGAACCTGCATCGCGGGGGCGGGTTGGGCGCGCGCACGTTCGCGGATCGAATGGCCCGTGCCTTGCGCGAGCGACCCGGGGTGCGTTCCGTCTGGCAGCTAGGGGTCTCGGGCCCCTGGGGTGCGGGCGCAGCCGTCGGGCTCGACGCCGAAGATGCTGCGCTCTCACGTCTGGACATCACGGTCGCCGAGATCGCCGATCGGCTGGATCGGCCGCAGCTGCAGGCACGGGTGCGCCGCGCTCATGCCGACCGCATGCGACACTGGCACCTGCGCAGCGCGCTGCCGGAAGCCAAGGCCGAGCGCTTGGCCGAAGCCAGGTTGGCGGGCTCGGGGATCGAACCCTCTGCCGAGGTGGCCTTGCGCACGCTCGAGCATCTGTTCGGCACTAGTCCGCGCTTCGTGATCGCACGCGAAAAGGGCGAAGCACCTGCGCGCCAGCAAGCAGAGCTGGTTTGGTGACCGATGCGGGCTTGCGCACGTGCACGTGGTTGACAGTCGTGAAGCAAAAGCGCATAGGCTCCCGCAGCGCAGTACGGTCCGAAAGCGCGGCCCTGCAATCGGCACGCCCACACAGGAGAAACCGTGAGAATACTGGTCTCGCTCAAACGCGTATGCGATCCGGATAATGCAAACAAGGTGAAGGTCGAAAAGGACGCCACGCGAGTCACGTCGGAGGGTCTGGAATGGAAGCTCAACCCCTTTGATGAGTATGCCGTGGAGGCTGCGCTCAGGCTCAACGAAAACGCGGCGACCCGGGAGCAGCTCGGCGAGACGGTCGTGGTGTCGCTGGGGCCTGCCGAAGTCGCCGCGAGCCTGCGCCAAGCCCTCGCGATGGGCGCCGACAGAGCCATCCTGGCGCTGGCCGAAGACGACGCCCTCGATTCGTGGGTCGTTGCGCGCGCGCTCAGGGCGCTGGTGGAGCGAGAGCAGCCGGAGCTGGTGCTTATGGGCAAACAGGCGGTCGACGGTGACTCGAACGCGGTTGGCCAGATGCTCGCCGAGCTGCTCGGCTGGCCCATGGCAACCTTCGCCATGTCGGTGCGCACCGAAGACAACGGCAAGTCGCTCACGGTGGGGCGCGAGGTGGATACGGGCGTGCTCACCCTCAAGGTGCAATGTCCGGCGGTCGTAACCGTAGACCTGCGAATCGTCACGCCCACTGCAGTCGGCAACGGAGTCACACCGGAGGAGCACCGATACAACGAAGGTGCGCGCTACGCATCGCTCAAGGGCATCATGCAGGCCAAGAAGAAACCCCTCGAGCAGCTCGAGCTCGCCGCGCTCGGCATCGATCCGACCCCCGCTTCCGAGTACCTTCGCTTCGAGCTGCCGGCAGCACGCGGAGGCAAGGTGGCTTTTGTGGACAGCGTGACGGAGCTCGTCGACCGGCTGCACAACGAAGCCAAGGTGATATGACGATGACCAAAGTCCTGGTCCCGGCCGAGCTGCTGGATGGAAACGTTCGCAGCCATACGTTGTCGGCTATCAGCGCCGCGCGTTCCATAACTGAACAGACAGGTGGATCCTACGACGTGCTGGCGGTCGGGGAAGGCGCGTCGAGCGCCGCCCCGGCGCTCGCAGCGTACGGGGCCGAAAAGGTCCTGGTCGCAGAGCTGGCCGGAGGGTACTGCGCCGAGGCGTATGCCCCGACCGTCGCCGAGGTCACGCGCACGGGCGGCTACGCGGTACTGGTGGCCTGCGCCAGCACCTACGGCAAGGACCTCATGCCACGCGTGGCAGCCCGGCTTGGGGCGGGTATTGCGAGCGATGTGGTAGCTATCGGCATCGAAGACGGCAGGCTCACCTACCGCCGGCCCATGTACGCCGGCAACGTGCTGGCAACGCTCAGGTTGCGCAGCGGCGTCCAGGTCGTAACCGTACGCCAGTCCGAGTTCGCCCCGGCCCAGGCAACAGCCTCGGCGAGCCCGGTGCAGCAGACCCCGATCCAGACCGACGCTGCGGCCGAACGTGTCGAGTTCATCGGCATCGAATCGGTCAAGAGCGCCAGGCCCGAGCTGACCGAGGCCAGGGTCGTGGTCTCGGGCGGGCGGGCTCTGAAGAGCGCGGACAACTTCACCAGCGTGCTCGAGCCGCTGGTCGATGCCTTCGGCGCCGCCATGGGCGCGTCGCGCGCTGCGTGCGACGCCGGATACGTGCCCGGTGACCTACAGGTGGGACAGACCGGCAAGGTGGTCGCCCCCGACCTCTACGTGGCCGTGGGCATCAGCGGGGCTATCCAGCATTTGGCCGGCATGAGCGGCTCGAAGGTCATCGTGGCAATCAATAAGGATCGAGAGGCACCCATCGCTCAGGTGGCCGATTACTTCCTTTGCGCGGACTTGTTCGACGTAGTGGGGGAGTTGACCGAGGCCGTCAAGGCGCTCAAGAGCTAAGGGCCCGCATCGGTCACCGGCTTGCGGCTCCCCTTGGGTGTATTGGGGACCGGGTGTATTGGCAACAGCCGAGCCACCGGCCCGCCCCACATGGTCCCGAGCTCGCGCTCGGCCGGCCGATGAGGCACCTCCTTCTTGCCGGGCGCTGCCGCCAGCGGCTTCGACTGGTCGAGGCCCGCCTCGCAGGGCCAAGCGGACTGGGGTGTGGGGTCTCGCATCTGTAGGTTTTTGTGGTAAGAACGCCGCAGGCTCGTGAGGCACCTTCGCTTTCAGATGGACGACCACGATGGCGGCGCTGGACTTCTCTGGCGGCATCCATTCTTTGGGGGCAGTCAACGGGCGCGCTCCTTGCGATCGCGCCCTCGAGCGCGGGTTGGCGCGGCCGGGCGCTCTACGTTTGATTGATCCGGTCGTATGGAGGCTTTACTGTTGATGATTACAGGTACTTTGTACCGCATGCCTCCGAGCGGCCACCTCCCCAGAAAAGGACTCAGGAAACATGAAAATCGTCTGCGATAGCTGCGGAGCGAAATACTCGATCGCCGACGAAAAGGTCGCGGGAAAGATCTTCCGGATTCGCTGCAAGCGCTGCAGCGAGGTGTTGACCATCCGAGGTGACCAGCCCGCTGAGGCGGCAGCTGTGCAGCAACCGCCGATCGCCGCGCCACCCCCCGACGCCATCTGGCATATCGTCATCGCCGGTGAGCAACAGGGACCGTACACGCACACACAATTAGCGGAGTTGCTGGCCGCGCACACCATCGATTGGGATGCCTACGTGTGGCGAGACGGTCTGGACGATTGGGTGCCCGCCCGCGACAGCGCCGAGCTGGTCAGCTTGGTGACAGGGCAGGCCCCCCCCAGCGCCGCGAGCAGCGCCGCTGCATCCGCGCAGCCCGAGCCTGCCGCGGCCCCTGCTGAGCAAGATGACTTCGCCGCGGAACCGCCTTCCATGGGAGCCGATCCCTTCGCAGGCGACGCGAGCTCGCCCTTTGGAGACGCCGCGGCAGCGGAGTCCAGCCCCTTCGGCCAGGTGGCTGCCGCGGGTCCGGGCGCTGACCTGTTTGCGAGCCCGGCCGCAGCCGGCCCGTTGGCAAGGGCGAGCCAGCCACAGGCCGCAGGGCCGCGCGTCACCGCCGAACAGGCGATGACCGGCGCGCGCAACGAGAACTCGGTCCTTTTTTCGCTGGGCAACCTGCAGGCCTTGGCGACCGGCGCCGGCTCGGCGGCCCCCAGCGACGCCGCAAGCGCACCCCCCAGCGAGGACGCCGGCTTCGCACAGGGCGAGGCCTCGGGTCTGATCGACATCCGGGCGCTCGCGCAAGCTGCCGGCAGCGGCACAGATGGCCCCAACGGCCAGTCCCCTCAGGTAGACGATCTGCTGATGGGCTCGGGCGGAGGTGGTTTTGGCGCCTTGGGCTCGCCCATGAGCGCCGGCCAGGTGCCCGAAGGCGAGGGCACGAGCAAGACGCTCATCGTGGCTATCCTGGGAGGCTTCGCCATCCTCGCAGCGGCGGTCGTTGGCGGAATGATGCTCCTGAAGGAGGAGGCGCCCGCGGCACGCAGCGTGTTGCCAAGCTCGCCACCCCCGAGCGCGCATCGCAGCGACTCGAAACCAACCACCGGGGCCGCTTCGGAGCAGACTGCGGCTTCCCCTGCTGCGGCTTCCCCCACAGCGAAGCCGACGCAGGCTGAGCCCCCGGGTGCAGCAGCCCCCGAACCGGAGCCGGTGGCTCGCAAGCCCCAACCAAAACCGTCACAGCAAGCCGGCTCGCACGAGCGGCGTTCGGCCCGGCGGCGCGACACACGCAGCAGCCGCAAGGCCCGATCCTCCAGGCAAGAGCGACCGAAGAAGGTCGCCCCCGAGCCCAAGCCGAAGCAGCGGCGTGCTAGCCGCACCCGTCCCGTGCAGAAAGCCGCGGCCAAGCCCAAGAAGAAAGCGGCGAGCGGCTCGATCGACGACCTGTTGGAGCAAGCGGTCGGAGGCGTGCCCGACCCGCTCACAACGAAGCGCAAACCCGTCAAGGTGAAGACCGAGAGCAACCTGCCTGAAACACCGTCGCGCGACCAAGTCATGAAGGCGCTTCGAGCTGTACAGCGCTCGGTGAAGAACTGCAGCAAGTCCGAACACGGGGTCGCGATGACCACCATCACCGTCTCTGGCAGCAACGGGCGTGTCCGGAGCGCCAAGGTATCCGGCGACTACGCGGGTACAAGGGCGGGCTCCTGCATTGCTCGGGCTGTGCGCAAGGCCCGGTTCCCCAAGTTCAAGAAACCGGAATTCAAGATCCAGTTCCCCTTTAGGCTCTAGGGAAGTTTTACAGCTGCCGGCACCCCTGAAGGTTGAACGCGGCAGGCTGGGGCGCCGGGAGGTTTCCGGGTGCTTCCAGCGATCGCACCTCCGAGGGCTGTAGGCGCTGGGGTAGGTCAACGCAGAGGAGCGAGCCAAGCAGTGCGCCGCTGGGGTCGGGGAGTATGTTGAGCTGGCAGGGCACCAGCGGCGGGGCAGGGGGCGTGCCGCTGCAGCTGCCCTCGAAGCTGTTGGCGCCCTCGCTGACCGTGACACGGCATCGATCGGGTGTCGGCCCCGCGAGGTTGCTGTTGTCTACACGAATGCCGTACTCGTCGCCCTGCTGTGCAGTGAAGGTGAGCTCACCAACACTGATGAAGCAGTCGATAATTGGGTCGGTCTGATCGTCCAGGCCACGCACGCGCCGCGGCGGCGCCTCGAGCTTGCCCAGACAATCGTTTCGGCAGCGCAGCTGGTACGTGACATCCACGTAGACCGGGACGCCCATGTCGTTCGTGCAGGATGCGACTGCGGCGCCGGCGGCCGTCAAGAGCAGGTAGCAGAGCAGGTAGCGACGTTGCATGATCTCCTTCGAAGCGTCCGTTCCCGTGCACCAGGTGATTGAGCGAGCCCGAGGCGCGTCTTGCAGGCCACGCACTGCGCTGCGTACTGCCCGCCCCTCCCGGAGATGGCCGTCCTCGGCGGCGAGGCCTCGCGCGACGGGCCCCCTGAGCTTATCAGGACCAGGCACCCGCGCCCACCCCACCTCGCTCACAGCGCGAGCCGTGAACAGATCGGAGCCCGTGGGGCGGCCGTGCGGGCTAGCGTGTCGGGGGGAAAAGGCAGCGACTGGTCCCGACGCTCCGCTGCGACTAGCACGCGAAGCTCACCTGGTCCGGGCGCTCGCACCTCGTGCTCGCCAAGCTCCAAGACTTCCGGCTCTCCGGGCTCACGGATCCGAACCACGCGCGCACGCGTCATGGCGGGTAGGGTAGCGCGATTGAACGGCGCGGGTCACCCACTACAGAAGTAAGGTGAACCGGCACAAGGCATCTGGTAGATTGACCGCACGATGAGTCTCTTCTTCTCGTCAGGCCTTTCCACCGCGATCCGCAACGCCGCCGGCCTTTTCGCGCCGCGATCGCGGCGCTGCTGGAGCAGCCCGACGCACATGCACATCGAGTACAAGGCACTGAACGCAGACAAATTGGAGCGCTTCAGGTTGCAGGTTACGCAGTCGATCGGACAGCTGGAGCGTGTCCACTGGGTGGAAGTCAACCCGAGCACGCGCCGCGTCGTGATCGCCTTCGATGCTCACGTCTACACGCGCGGCGAGCTCGTCCGGCTGGTCGACGACGCCGAGCGGGCGGCCGGGGCCCAGAGCTTCACGAGCGACGGACCAAGTCATCCAGCGGACGTGGAGCCCGAGCTGCAGATGAGCGTACAGCTCGCTGCCGATCTGATGGGGGTCGCGCTGGGCTCGCTGCTTCGGATCACGCCCTTCAAGCCCCCGGCTGTGGCAACCAACAGCTCCGCGGTGCTGTCGGTCGTAAAAGGTGTTCCACGTCTGCGCGTGCGGCTCGAGGAGAGCATCGGCAGGGAGCGCGCGGAGCTGGTGCTCAACCTTGGACTCGCGGCTGCCCAGAGCGTTGCCCAAAGACCGCTTGCCTGCCTGGTCGATGCTGTCCACAAGGCGATGCTGCTGCGCGAGATCGAGTCGCGGCGCCGGGTGTGGGATCGCCGTGAGCCTCAGCTGTGCCCGAGACCCGTCGACCAGAGCGAGGTGAGCATCGAAGCGCCACGGCGCCCGGTGGAGCTGCCGCGAGGACCGGTCGAGGAATACGCCGACCGCGCCATGTTCGTGTCGCTGGGCGGGTTCGGGCTCAGCCTTCTGATGACGCGCAGCTTTCAGCACGCCGCGGCCGCGCTCTTCGGCGGCCTACCGAGACCCGCGCGCCTCGGCAGGGACGTCTTCTGTGCGGAGCTGGCCTCGGTCTTGGCCAGCCGCAACATCCTGGTGAGGGATCCCGAGGTGCTGCGGCGTTTCGACCGTGTCGGCGTCCTGGTGCTGCAGGGTGCCCTGGTCACAAGCAAGACCTTTGCAGTCGGTCGTGACCTGGTGGCCAATGGGCGCATCGACGCGGAAACGGCACGCAGAAAGGCGATGGAGCTGTTTGATCCGAACCATCCGGTTCAGGTGCAGAGCGACGGACGTTTCAGGCTCGGACCACCCGAGCTTCTCGATGCCCCGCTCGGCTCGGAGCTCGAGGCCCGTTCCAAGGAGCTCTCGGACCGTGGCGCCCTGGTGCTGGCCTTGTGGCACGAGGACGAGATCACGGCGCTGGTCGACGTGGATGTCCTGCCCCAGACCGGCGTGCAGGAGCTGATAGACGCCGCGCACGAAGCGGGAATCCGAGTAGTCATCGCCTGCGACGACGAGACGCAGCTCGAGGAGCTCGACACCGACGACGTGATCACGGAAAGCGAAGGCCTGGATTCCGGCATCCGCCGGCTGCAGCAAGAGGGACGCTGCGTGGCGCTCGTCGGGTCGGGGGCGATGAAGGAGTTCACCACGGCTGACTGTGGAATCGGGCTGCACCGGCGCGCAGGCCCGGCACCGTGGGGCGCCCATTTGGTGTGCGGCGACGATCTGTCGGACGTGCGCTTCCTGCTCGAAGCCTTCGTTACTGCGCGCGCAGTTTCGAAGCAAAGCGTATACGTGGCGCTGGGTGCCGCGACCGTAGGTATGATCGTTTCCGCGGGCGGCCTGCTGCCCATGCCGATGAGGCGCGTGCTGTTCGTGGTGAACACCGCGACCCTGCTTGCCATGGGCAACGGCGTTCGCAACTCGTATGCTTTGCGCACGCGGCGCCTGAGAGCCCCGCGCGATCCGACTCCCTGGCACGCGCTCAGCACGGAAGGCGTACTGGCGCGCCTGCGCACGAGCGAGCGGGGGCTGTCCGATCAGGACGCGCGCAGACGCCGGCTTCCGGTGGCGGACAAGCGCTCTGCCGTGGTCGAGTTCGCCGAGGCGTGCACGGACGAGCTGTTCAACCCGCTCGCGCCGTTGCTTGCCGCGGGCGCGGGCTTGTCCGCGGCGGTCGGCTCGGTGGGCGATGCGGCCATGGTGGGCGGCGTGGTGGCCATCAACGCGCTCGTTGGCGGCACGCAGCGCTACCGGACCGAACGCGCCATCCGTCACCTCTTTCGTCACGCCCAGCGCAAGGTCACGGTGAGGCGTGAGGGTGCTGTGCGTCAGGCCCTGACGCAGGACTTGGTGCACGGGGACGTCGTGAGCCTGGCAGCCGGCGATGTGGTGCCGGCAGATTGCCGCATCCTGCGAGCCTCGTCGCTCGAGGTGGATGCGTCGAGCCTCACCGGGGAGTCGCTGCCGGTGCGCAAGGGGCCGGAGCCGTCCTTCGAGCCGCATATCCCCGATCGTAGATCGATGCTGTACGAGGGCACGGCGCTCGTGGCCGGACATGCGACCGCGGTGGTGGTCGCGACCGCGGAAGACACCGAAGCCCGCCGCGGGGCGCTGACCGCGAAACGCCAGCCCAGCCAGGGAGGGGTCGAGCAGCGGCTGCGGTCGCTGATGAGCCTGACCGGACCGGTGGCGATCGGGGCCGGAATCGGGGTGGTCGGCAGCGGCTTGCTTCGCGGCCGCAAACTGGAAGATCTGGTGGGCTCCGCAGTCAGCCTCGCCATCGCCGCGGTGCCCGAGGGGCTGCCGCTGCTTGCCACGGCGGCGCAGCTCGCTGCGGCAGAGCGTCTATCAAGGCGCGGTGCGCTGGTGCGCAACCACCGCTGCATCGAGGCGCTCGGGCAGGTGAACGTGCTGTGCCTGGACAAGACGGGCACGTTGACCCACGGCCAGATCGAGCTGTGCTCCGTTTCGGACGGGCGCCATGACGAGCGGCTGGGCGAGCTCGGTGTCACACATGTCGCCGCGCTCTCGGCGGCCCTTCGCGCTACTTCGGATGGTGATCTTGCAGGCCCGCTCGATCCCACCGACGCCGCGCTAAGGCGTGGAGCGGAGGGCGTGGACGTGCATGCCTCCACGACTCGCCCCGGCTGGGAGCGCGTGGCGGAGCTCTCCTTCGAGTCGGAGCGCAGCTACCACGGTGCCCTCGGCCGCACACCGGACGGGGCCTTGCTGAGCGTCAAGGGTGCTCCCGAGGTCGTGCTTCCGCGCTGCACCCACTGGGGCGCCGGGGTCGTGCTCGACCAAGCCGCACGAAAAGAGCTGGCACTGGAGGCGGACCGCTTGGCGCGCCAAGGGCTGCGCGTACTGGCGGTGGCCGAGCGCGCTGCCGGGCCGACCCACGAGCTCGACCCCGGCGATCTTGGGCACCTGACGTTTCACGGCTACATCACATTCCACGATCCGGTGCGGCCCACCGCAGCTCAAGCCATAAGGGGACTGCGCAGCGCAGGCATCAGCACCATCATGCTGACCGGCGACCACCCGTCCACGGCCGAGGCGATCGCTGCGGAGCTCGATCTGCTGCGGGACGGCTCGGTGCTCACGGGCTCCGAGCTCAACCATCTGGGCGACGAGGAGCTCGAGGCCCGCATGCCGCGCATCTCGGTGTTCGCCCGGGTCACTCCATCGCAAAAGGTGCGTGTGGTGCGCACGTTGCAGCGCACCGGTCATACCGTGGCCATGGCAGGTGATGGCTCCAACGACGCCCCTGCCATCCGCCTCGCCAACGTGGGGGTGGCCGTGGGTGAGCACAGCACGACCGCAGCGCGGGGCGCTGCAGACGTGATCTTCACCGACGATCGCATCGAAACCCTGGTGGAAGCCATCATCGAGGGACGCGCCATGTGGAGCTGCGTGCGCGATGCGGTTTCCATACTGATCGGCGGCAACCTTGGCGAAATCGGCTTCACGCTGCTCGGCGGCTTGGTGGACGGCAGGCCACCGCTCAATGCCCGGCAGCTGCTGCTGGTCAACCTGCTCACCGACGTGGCCCCGGCCATGGCGATCGCCCTGCGGCCTCCGGAACGGACCCGACTGGAATCGCTTGCCAACGAAGGCCCCGACGCCTCGCTGGGCGAGTCGCTCGACCGCGACATCGCCGCGCGGGCCCTGGTCACGGCAGCCGGCGCCGGCAGCGCCTGGCTGATGGGTCGTCTCACGGGCAGGCAGGCGCGGGCGCGTACCATCGGGCTCACTGCTTTGGTGGGCACGCAGCTCGGTCAGACCCTGATCTCGGGTGGTGCAAGCCTGCCCGTAGTCGCGACCAGTTTCGGTTCCGCCCTTGCGCTCGCGGCCGTGGTGCAGACCCCGGGGCTCAGCCGCATGTTCGGCTGTAAACCCTTGGATCCCGTCGGTTGGGCCATTGCACTGGCGGCTTCGACGGCGGCTACGGCCGCCTCGGTCATCGTGCCCCAGTTGAAACAGGGTTGGCTCGAGCGCGCGGGCGGGGCAAGCGAGCACGCCGAAGCCGCAGCACTGCGCGTTCGCGCCGAGGCCAGGCATCTGCCGACCGATCCGGGTGAGCTGCTCGGCGAAGTGGCCACCGCGGACGCGGGTTGACGCGGAGCTTCGTTGCAGGGTCCAGGGTCCAGGTGCTCGCCACCGCTCCGCGTAGTTTGCGGCGGAGCGAGCTCGTAGCGTATCCTTGCAAGTGCGGAAGTTGCGCGAACCTGCTTTGGGATGCGCGATTGCACCATTGCGTGGCTACATTGTGGGAAGTACTGCGGCCGCTAGCCCGACCGTGCAAGACACTCCCTGGCTGGACGGACGCCTCGAAGCCGATGATGCGGGCCAAGCACGCGCATCCGTCACGCGGATCGTTCGTGCTGCCGGCGCGTGGACCCAGCTCCGGCTGGCTGGCGTGCGTTTTCGGCCTGGGGCTGGCGGCGGGCTGTGGCGACGGGCAGGGCATGGCGCCGACCCCCGCGCCTCCGGGCACGCTGCAGCCCGAGGGCGGTGTGGCAACGGCAGGCCAAGGCGGAGCCGGGGCTGGGCGCGATGCGGGAGCGGCGGGGCAGACCGCTGCAGACGCCGGCGTCGATGCCGCCGATGCCGCGTCGCTGCCGGGCGACGGCGGCACGCCGGCCGATCCCGGGCTGCTGCCGGTGGTCACGATCCTCAGCCCCACCCATGCCAGCGATCCCGTGCGCGACGGCGTGATCTCCACCCAGCCCTTGACGGTGCAATGCAGCGCGAGGAAGGGCCCCGCGCCCGGCGCCCAGGAGATCAGCATCGACTCGGTCGCGATCGTCCTGTTCGAGGACGCGAATCCGGTCGAGGAGCCCCCGGTCAGACAAAGCGCCACGGGCGACTTCGAGGCCGATTTCGTGGGGCTCGACACCAAGATCGACAACGGGAAATTCACCATCGCGTGCTCGGCCGAGGACAGCTCCGAATCGAAGCGCAAGGGTGAAGCCGAGGTCGAAGTGTTCATCGACTTCGGCCCCGCGATCACGGTGAGCTCGCCCCGTCCCGACTCCACGGTGGCGCTGACCAAGCCGCTGGAAGCGGACTTCACCGTGAGCGCTTTAGCGGTGGATCCCAGCGACAGCATGGCCGATGTGGTGGCGGTTTCGCTGAGCGTGGCGGGGCAGCCCATCGCGGCGGCCGAGAGCCCTTCCATGCCCGGTCGCTACACGGCTCGCGCGATCCTGGACGACCCCACCGTCTTTCCCCTGCTGAGCGGGCTTACGGGCCTGGGCGTAAGGGCCACTAACAAGCGCGGTGTCGTGCGTACCCATTCGCTGAATTTCCACGTGGATGCGGACGGGCCCAAGCTCGAGATCCTCGCTCCCTCGGACAACGCGCTGATGCGTGGTGTCGTGCAGATCGAGATCGAGGCCACGGATGCGGCGGGCGTCAACATGGCCAGCCTCGGCGGCTCGGTGGGCAACATGGGGTTCGAGTTTCCCTTTAGGCCGCAAGGGGGGAACAAGTACGTCGGATCCTTTGACACGCGCCAGTTCCCACCCAACGTGTCCCAGATAACCGTCAACGTCCTGGCGCGCGACAGTGTGGGCAACGAAACCCGGCGCTCGATCACGTTGCGGATCGACAACGCACCCCCTGTGATCGACCTCGATCCGCTGCCGGTGCGCGAACGCAAGAAGGAACCCCCTTCGGCCTTTCTTTGCTCGCGCCCCTTTGACCCTGTGGGTGCACTGGCGGTCGACGACGGTGACGTGCGTCCCGAGGCGTCGGTCTTTCGGGCGCGCATCGAGGACCGTGGCAACTTCGCCGAGGGCGCGCCGGTGACCTTTCTGGCGGGCATCGACGACGCGAAGGTTCAGCTCTACGTCCTCGACGACTCCGACAAGGCCCTGCTCGTGGATACGGACGGCGACGGAATCTGCGACGAGATCAACCCCATGCTCGACCCTGCCCCGGTGCTCGTGGATCTGGCCCCGGTCCAGTACGCCGGGCAGGCGGATTTCCAAGCCTCGGTCGCCACCGAGGATCCCGCGATGGGGACCCTTTGCGGGCCGGGCAACGACAGCATGGCGCCGAGCCTGGTCTGTCAGGGCAGCGAGATGTCTCGCGTGACCTTCGGGGTCAACGTGAACACGACAGGCATCTACGCTCGCGCGCCCACCCAAGGATCCAACACGGCCTGCCATGGCGATGCCTGGAACTTCCGGACCCAGATCTCCGAGGGCTGGGCCTGCGTGGCCGTGCGCGCCGAGGACACGATCGGCAACGTGGGTGTCTCGGCACCTCTGCGCGTCTGCTTTGAGCACAGCGATCCGAACGCGTGTCCTGGCAACCCTTACGACAACCGCAGCGGGATCGATCCACTGCCCCGCTGCACAGCCATGGATTGCACGCCGGCGCCGGCAACCTTCCGGCGCATCATCGACCTGTTCCCGTTCTGACGGGAGACGTCGCGGAGACGAGACGAGCAGACGAGACGCTGGCCCGCATCAGCTGGCTGGGTTATATGGCCTTGGTGGGCATGCTGCGCGCTGGAGACACCTGGACCGGTCGTCGTCCGCGCGCGCGTTCCCTGCCCGTGCACACCGCGGTTCGCTGCAGGGCTGCCGCGATTCGCGCTGGAGCAGCCGTGATCTTGGCCGTATGGCCGGCCGGCTGCGGGGACGCCGCCAGCACGGCTCGACCGTCTCCGGGCGGTGGGCTGGCGGGGACCTCGGGCACGCAGTCGGGCCCGCTTGCCGCTGGATCGGGAGGCTTCGCCGCCGGCGGCAGCGTCTGCCCTGCCGGCAAGGCAGATTGCGACCGCGTCTCGCTCAACGGTTGCGAAATCGACCTGCTGGCCGATCCTGGCCACTGCGGGGAGTGCGGTGCGGCATGCGATCCGGGCGAGGGCTGCGACAACGGGCACTGCGTCGGCCGGCCCCAGGTGTGCCAGCCCGGCCATGCGGACTGCGACGGCGATCGGAGCAACGGCTGCGAGGCCGATTTGGCCAACAGCAACGAGCACTGCGGCCAGTGCGATCTCGCCTGCCCGCCCGATCACGGCTGTCGCGCGGGCGTGTGCATGTTCCAGGCGCCGGTGTGCGCTCCGGGCTGGGCCGATTGCGATGGCAGCCGCGCCAACGGTTGCGAAGCAGACACCCAAAACGACGCCAGGCATTGCGGTCGCTGCCAGCAAGCATGTGCGCCGGGCCAGCAGTGTTCCGCTGGCCTGTGCGTGCTGCAGCCCTTGTCCTGCCCCCCGGGTTGGGCCGACTGCGACGGCGACCGCAACAACCAGTGCGAAACCAACATCCAGAGCGATACCAGGCACTGCGGCAACTGCGGTACGGTGTGCCTTGCCGGTCAGCTTTGCAGCACGGGTCGCTGTACCGCCCAGCCGATCTTGTGTACGGACGGGTACGCCAACTGCGACGGCAATCCCGCCAACCATTGCGAGGTCGCCTTGGCACGGGATCCAGCGCATTGCGGCTCGTGCGGGATCCCGTGCGCGCCCGATGCGCTGTGTTACGACGGATCCTGCCTGCCGGTCATGTGTCCCCCTGGACTGGCCAACTGCGATGGAGATCGCATCTGTGAAGCCAATGTGTGGATGGATCCGGCTCACTGCGGCGGCTGCGGCACGGTTTGCGCACCGAGCCAACGCTGTCAGATGGGCACCTGCACCGACAACCCGCTCGTGTGCGAG
Organism: Pseudomonadota bacterium; assembly: GCA_022361155.1. NCBI lineage: Bacteria > Pseudomonadati > Pseudomonadota > Pseudomonadota bacterium. The sequence goes on along the minus strand of JAKSBK010000382.1, from coordinate 20,258 downwards.
GCAAACACCGCGAACTGCGATCTCGTTTGGGCCAACGGTTGCGAAACCGATCTCGCCAACAACCCGGAGCATTGTGGAGCTTGCATGCGCCAGTGCGGTGCAACCCCACCCGGCATCGCCATCTGCGACAGGGGTCGCTGCGGGCTCGAGCTTACGCTTGCTCTCGCGGACGCATTTGTTCAAGAGAGCCAGCCCGGCTCGGCCCAGGGGCTCGCGCCAGCCATCGAGGTACGAAGCACGCCCGCCAACCGCAGGGTGGGGCTGCTCATGCCCGTGGATCTCGCGAGGATACCTCCGGGCTCGGAGATCCTAAGCGCGACGATCGAGCTCTATTGCTTCGACACCGGGAGCACGGTCCGCGCGCACCCGCTGACGGCGCCCTGGCAGGAAGCCAGCGTCACGTGGGCGAGCCAGCCCAGCTACGAACCCACGGCCATTGCGGGCTTCGTTCCGCGCATCGGTCTGAACCACTTCGGCGGACCCGGGTTGCTCGACCTCGTTCGGGACTGGATGAGCAGCCCCAGCTCGGCCCATGGCGTCGCCCTGGTTGCCGACGCGAGCAACAACTCGCGCTATCGCAGCACTCAGTACTCGAACGCAAACCGGCGGCCCAGGCTGATCGTCGAGTTCGTACCCCCCTAGCGGTACTGGTGCTCGCGGCCGGAAGTCCGATGCGGGTTTTCTCCCGGGTAGGCCGCGGGCACGACCGCGCAGCGAGGCATCGACAAGAAGGTGCGCCAGCGCTAGCAAGCGCGGTTGGGGGCCGGGTTTCGGAGCCGGCCCTCACCCCCTTCTGGGGTCGGCGGAGAAACTAGCGTTCTAGCGTTCGCTCTCAGGCTCGACTACCACGGTCGGGCTCGTGTCGTCGCCCGCCTCAGGGCGGGGTGGTCGGCCCTTTTCGAGCTCGAGGCGGCGCATGCGCAGCCGGATGTCTTGGAGCAGGAGACGATTGGTGCGCACCAGGCTTCCGAGCATGCCGAAGATGAAAATCTGTGCGCCCACCACCACGGCGACCGCGGCGAGAATCAGCGATTGGATGTGCCCGCTGCGGGAAGGATCTTGGACAAAATAATACAAGAAGCGGGCCGCGATCGCGACGCCCAGCAACAGGAACGGTAGCGAGAGCCATGCAAAAGCGCGCAGGGGCTTGTGCATGGAGTAGCCCTGCACGATGATTTGCGCTGAACGGGTGATGTACTCGGACAGGCTCCCAAAGAGCCGGCTCGGACGGCGCGGCCGATTGGGACGGATGGGTATCTCCAGCACCAGGCAGCGTGCCTCGGCAGCGCTGAAGATCGTTTCGATGGTGTACGAGAACGGGTTCGTCAGAAACACCCGCAAGGCGAAATCGCGAGACATGGCGCGAAAGCCGCTCGGGGCGTCGTGGATGTCGACACCGGTGACACTGCGCACCACGGTGTTGCCCACGCGGTAGAAGAACTTCTTGCGCGCCGGCACGTTTGGATCGCGGGCGGGTTGCCGGTTGCCGATTACCAGGTCGGCTCGGCCCCGGACAAGCGGCGACACCAGGGCTGGGATGTACTCACCTGGATACTGGTGGTCGCCGTCGGTGTTGACGATGATGTCGGCCTCCATCTGCAGGGCCGCTTCGATCCCGGTCACAAACGCCTGCGCCAGGCCGCGGTTGGTCGAATGGCGCACCACCTCGGCCCCGGCATCGCGAGCGACCTGGGAGGTGGCGTCGCTCGAGCCGTCGTCGATGACCAGCACGCTGACAGTGTCGATGCCGGCGATCTCGGCCGGGATCTCGGCGATCACCCGGGCGAGGGAATCCGCCTCGTTGTAGCAGGGGATCTGGACCACGAGCTTCATCGAGCTAGCCGCGCTTTCTTGACTTAGTCTACTACTAAGCTTAGTCTATCTCATTAGGTGCAAGTCAATATTCATGAAGCCAAGAGCCATCTGTCTCGCCTTCTGGCGCGTGTAGCGCAGGGTGAGGAGGTCGTGATCGCACGCTCGGGCCGACCCATCGCTCGACTGGTTCCCATCGAAGCAGCCCGGCAGCGGGTTGCGGGCCGTTACGCCGGTGAGGGTTATGTCGCGGATGACTTCGATGCGCCTCTGCGAGATTTCGAAGACGAGTTCTACGCATCTTGAGCGCAGTTCTTGAGTGAGCAAGCCGATCGCTGCATGAAGATACTGCTCGATACCCATGTCTGGCTGTGGTGGCAGATGGCTCCCGATCGTCTGGGCGTTGGCGCGCGTGAAGCCATCGGCTCGATGGACAACGAGGTCCACCTTTCCGCCGTGTCGAGCTGGGAGATGGCTATCAAGATCGTGGCTGGAAAGCTGCAACTGCCAAGACCGCTCGCGGAAATGGTGCCGGAGTCCTTGCTTCAGGACGGCTTCATAAACCTACCGATTCAGCCGGCTCATTGCTTTGCGCTGCATACCCTGCCCATGCACCACCGGGATCCGTTCGATCGCATGCTTGTGGCGCAAGCTGGCACGGAAGACTGTACGCTCGTCACTGCGGACCAACAGTTGGCACGCTATCCGGCCGCCGTCTTGCGAGCCGGCTGACGTAAGACCCGTCCCGGGGGTTGGGGGCGCGCAGGGTCATCGCGCCCTGGCGATCGCCTCGATGGCTTCGGGATTGGCAACGCTCGAGAGGTCGCCGAGGTCTTGGTCGCCCAGATAGCGCCTCCGGATCAGGCGCCTGAGGATCTTGGCACTGCGCGTTTTGGGCAGGTCGTCGACAAAGAGCACGGCCTTGGGGCGGTCCACCTTGCCCAGCGCTGCGACGACCGCCTGACCTAGCTCGCTGCGCAGCTGTTCGCTGGGTTCATGTGCCGGAGGCAAGACCACGAAGCACACGATTTCCGTACCCTTGAGGCGGTCGGGCACGCCTACCGCCGCGGCCTCGCTCACGGCGTCGTGGCCGATCAGGGTGGCCTCGATCTCGCCGGGACCCACCCGGCGGCCGGCGACATTCATGGTGTCGTCCGCGCGGCCGAACAAAAACCAGTAGCCTTGCCGATCGACCTTGGCCCAGTCCCCATGGTTCCAGACCTCGGGAAACTTGGACCAGTAGGCCTCGAGATAGGCGTCCGGTTGTTTCCACAACCCCCGCGTCATCGAGGGGGCGGGTTTGGTGCAAACAAGATAGCCCACCTCGTCGGTTACGCTTTGGCCGCCCTCGTCGAACACGTCGACTGCCATCCCCAAGCCCGGGCTCTGGAGCGTCGTGGACTTGAGCGGCATGATGGGCAGCGGAGCGAGGAAACAGCCAACGATGTCCGTGCCCCCGCTGATGTTGATCACCGGGCAGCGCCCGCGGCCGACATGCTCGAAGTACCACGTGTAGCTTTCCGCATCCCAGGGCTCCCCCGTGCTGCCGAGCAGGCGAAGCGTCGGCATGCCGTACGGGTCGACCCAGCCATCGCCCCCGCGCATCAGCAAGCGCACGGCCGTGGGACTGATGCCCAGCGTTGTCACACGGTGCTGCTCGACGCTGCGCCAGATGCGATCGGGCGCGGGATAGTCCGGGGCGCCCTCGAACACCACCAGGGTGGCGCCGTGCATGAAGCAACCGATGATCTCCCACGGTCCCATCATCCAGCCGATGTCCGTGAACCACCAAAACACGTCGTCCGGCCGGAGATCGAAGTTGTAGCGCAGCTCCTTGCCCGTTTGCGCGAGGCAGCCGGCATGCGTGTGCACCGTGCCCTTGGGCTTGCCGGTGGTCCCGCTCGTATACAGGATCAAGGCCGTGTCCATGGCCTTGGCGGCCACGGTGCCGGCCCGGCTGCTCTGGCCCTCCACGAGCTCATGCCAGTAGTGGTCGCGCCCCGCCGTCATCGGACAGCCAACGCTGGTTCCGGCGCGGCGCAGCACGATGGTATGGCGAAGCTCGGGCAAGTCCGCGATGGCTTGATCGAGCTCGGCCTTGAGCGGCAGCGTCCGCCCCCTGCGCAGCGAGCCGTCGGCTGTGAACACCAGCTTGACGTCGGCGTCCTCGAGTCGTTCGCGCACGGCGGGCGGTGCGTAGCCAGAGAAGATCGGGACGAAAACGGCGCCAACCTTGTGGGTGGCGAGCATGGCGAAGACGACTTCCGCGAGCATCGGCATGTAGCAGGCCACGCGATCCCCCGGGCCGACCCCCAAGGCCACAAGGGCGTTGGCCACCTTGGCCACATGGGCCGCGAGCGCGGCGTAGCTCACACAGCGCGTGGCTTCGTCCTCTGTTTCGGCGATAAGCGCGATCTTGGTCGGATTCGGACCGTTCGCGTGGCGGTCGACGCAGTTCAGCACGATGTTGGTGCGTCCTCCTACGAACCAGTCTGCCCAGGCGTTGCCGCGCGAGGTGTCGAGCAGGCGCTCGTAGGGCGTCTCCCACACGAAGCCCATGTCATCCAGAGCCGCTGCCCAAAACCATTCGGGGTCTTGCTGGCTGCGTTTTATGAACGCGCGCGCCGCCTCCTCGGTGCGCGGGGCGCTGTGCGGGTCCACGGCGTAGCCGAGCTTTGCCATCAGCCGGCTGACGTTGGCGTTTTCAATCCACTCTCGCTGCGGAACCCAGACGAAATCGCTCATCGAGCCGAGGGTAGCAGAGTCACGAGTTACGCTGAAACACGCGACTGGCCTGCGTCCAGCTTCTTCTGAATCTCGCGGGGCAACGCGAAGGCGGCTCGGTGGATCTCGGTCGTATAGTAGCGCATGTGGGGCTCGATGCGCTCGGCGCGAGCGGTGTTGATCGCCTTGGGATCCAAGCCAGAGCTCGCGTACGTGTAGCTCCAGAGCGAGCTTGCATAGACCGGCACTGGACCGAAGTAGGGGTCCGCGCACACGAACACGTCGCGCAGCGTGCGCACTATCCGGTAGAAATCGCGCGGCATGAACACGGGCGACTCGGTCTGCTGGGCCAACACACCGTGCTCGCCCAGCAAGCGCTCGCAGTCGGTGTAGAACGAGCTTTCGAACAGTCCGACCGCCGGCCCCAGCGGATCTGGCCCATCGATGAGGATGACGTCGAACGGCTCGTTGCATGCCGCCGCGTAGGCGATGCCGTCTTCGAACCGGACCTCGAGCCTTGGGTCTTCCCACGCGCTGCCGATGGTCGGCAAATACCTCCGGCTCGCTTCGACCACCATGCTGTCGAGCTCCACCATCACCAGCTGCTCGACCTCGGGATGACGCAGGATCTCGCGCGCGGAACCACCGTCGCCGCCCCCTATGAGCAGCACGCGCCGAATCGCGGGCGCCGTGACCAGCGCGGGCTGCACGAGCATCTCGTGGTAGTAGAACTCGTCCGCCTCGCTGGTCTGGTAGATGCCGTCGAGCGCGAGCGTCCGGCCGAAGCGCTCGGTCTCGAAGATCTCGATCGTCTGGAAAGCGCTGCGTTCGCTGTAGAGGGTCTTACCGACCTTCAGACCGAAGCGTGCGTTGCCCTCGAATACCTCGTCGTACCACAGCGGCATGCTAGGACGGAGCCCCTAAGACTGCGCGTGCGCGGCGGTGGTGCTCCGCGGCCGGCGCAGCGACTTGGGCGGCGCCCCCAGGTCTTGCCTGGGCCGCACGTGGTAGCGCACATCCATGCGGCCCCCGACACTGCAACGCCCACGGTCCACCAGCATCAGTTCCACTTCACGGGCTCCCAGGCCGCGTTTGAGCACTTCGTGGGCTTGCTCGGGTGAGCACTCCCCGCACGTGAAAAAGTCCACGGCGGCGTAGCCGTATTCGGGCCAGGTGTGAATCGACAGGTGGGACTCTTCGATGACGACCACGCCGCTCACTCCCTGGGGGGAGAACGGGTGAAACACCGAGGCCACGACCGTAGCCCTGGAGGCCTCCGCCGCTCTGCGCATCAGGGCTTCGACCCGTTCCACACTGTCCAACAGGCCCGCCTCGCAACCGGTGTATTCGGCCAACAGGTGCCGTCCGCGTGTGTCCAACGCAAACTCTCCCTCGACGTGCTGACGGGTGCAGGGTTAAGGGGTTGGAGGGGTTGAGCGCGCCAGCGGCCGGCGCACCCCCACGACGTGGGCGCGCATCAATACCATAGGCGCCCTGGAACGCAACCGTGTTGTGACAGAAAACGCGGGCGCGACACAAAACGCGGGCGCGACACAAGACGCGACACCTCTGCGAATCCCCCATCACGAGGCACCAACGTACGGGACGCGCCCGGATGCTGCCGGCGAGGGCACCCGCCGCAGCAGCAGTCCTCCGACCACGAAGAACGCCCCGATGCACAGCACTGCCAGGCGCTGGTTTCCGCCGCTCAGGTAGGAGACCTGACCGAAGACCAGCGGTCCGAGCACGGACGACGATTTGCCGCAAAAGGCGTAGAAGCCGAACAGCTCGGCCTCCCGGCCGCGGGGAATCATGCTCGACATCAGGCTGCGGCTCGCTGCCTGCACCGCGCCTAGCCCAGAGCCTGCCAGCGCGGCCATGGCGAAGAACGTCGGCTTCGACTCCACGGCTGCCGCGCCGGCCACGATCAGGGTCCAAAGGACCAGGGTCAGCCCGATGACGCGTTTGGCGCCCCAGCGATCGGTGGGCTTGGCGAGTGCGAGCGAGCCCAGCAGGGCCGAGATCTGCACCACCATGAAGAGCAGCATGAGCTCGCCTTGCTCGAAGCGAAGCGTCTTGGTGGCGAAAATTGCTGCAAAGTAGATAACCGTCAGCACGCCGTCGATGTAGAAGAAGTAGGCGAAGAGGAATCGCCGCAGGGGCTTGGAGCGAAGCACCTCGCGCGTCGTTGCGCGCAGGCGACGAAAGCCATCGAGCGCCGCCTTTGCGACGTGCTGCCCGCCGGGGGCGTCCGCAGGCAGCCAGCGCCAGGCGGGCAGCGAAAAAAGCGCGAAGAAAGCCGCGACGCTGAGCCAGGTCAGCTCGAACATGCCGCGTTGGACCAACGGCAGGGCGATCAGCAGCCCGATCAGCGATCCGGCGTAGCCAAGCGCGAACCCGACGCCCGAGACGAAGCCGCGGCGCTCCTCAGGCGCCAGGTCGGGAAGGTAAGCGTTGTAGTAGACGAGCGCTCCCTCGAAGCCGATGTTGGCGAGCACCGCCAGGCAAAAGCCCCACAGTACGTCGCCGGGGCCCACGCTCGACAATGCCGCCACTGCGCCGATGCACAAACAGGTGTAAGCGAGCATCATGCGCTTGCGTATCCTGGCGCGGTCCGCGACCGAGCCCAACGCGGGCGACGAAAGCGCCACGAACAGCACCGAAACGGACATGACGCGGCCCCACCACAGGTCGCCTTCGCCCGTTTCGTTGCCGACGACACTCTGAGCGTAGTACACGGCGAATACTGTGGCGACGATCACCGCCGAGTAGGCGGAGTTGGCGAAGTCGTAGAGCGCGAACGCCGCCACCTGCTTGGGGTCGAGCCGCACCTTAGCCGCACCTTAGCCGCACCTTAGCCGCACCTTAGCCGCACCTTAGCCGCACCTTACGATCGGCGATCGGCGCCCCAGTACCGCTCTCATTGAAGCGCCCCGCCACAGCTCGAGCCCGCGCCCGCAGTGCAGCCAAAGCAGTGCTCTGCGGTGGCGACTCGTTGGCCAGCCAGGTCCTGCAGGCTGTCCAATTCCCAAACCGTTGTGGGGGTTGCGCGGTCGCGGCGAGGCGCACCCAGTGCGATCTCGAGCATCTGGTTGAAGTCGCAATCGTAAAGCCGGCCGTTGTAGCCGACGCTCAGCAGGGTGCGACACATGAGGTGCTCGATGGTCGCGGGGTTGAAATGGTTGACGAGCAGGCTCATGTAGGCGTCGTATTGACCCTGCCGTTCGAGGCTTCGAGCGAAGCGCTGGATGGGCATGTTGGTGAGCGTGAGCAGGCGATTGAACTCGATCCCGTGCTCGGCGCGCAAGACCTCGCGATAGCGGCTTTCAAGTGCGACCTGGGGTGGTGGCAACGAGGCTCCCAGCGGATTGTAGACCAAGTCCAACGGAAGCGAGGTGCCTGCCAGCCCGTAGCCGTGCTGGTTCAGGATGCGCAGGGCGCGAATGCTGCGATCAAACACGCCTTTGCCCCGCTGCTTGTCGACGTTGCCGGGACCGTAGCAGGGCAGGCTCGCCGTCACTGCCACCTGGTGGTCTGCCAAAAAAGCCGGCAGGTCCTGCATGCCGGGCTCGAACAGGATGGTCAGGTTGCAGCGATCCATGACCTGTACGCCATGACCGCGCAGTGTGCGCACCAGCCAACGAAAGTGGGGATTGAGCTCGGGTGCTCCGCCCGTTATGTCCACGAGGTCGACGCTGGGTGCCCGAGCCACCAGGCGGACCACGCGCTCCGCCACATCCCGACCCATGCTCTCGACCCGTGCCGGGCCGGCGTCCACGTGGCAGTGGTGACAGGCCTGATTGCAGCGCTTACCCACGTTGATCTGCACCGTGGTCAAGGCGCTCCGGCTGAGGCTTGCCATGCCGTGCTGCCCCAGCTCCTGTTCGAAGGCGGCCTTGGGCCTCGGGCTCTCGCGAGCCATCACGGGTAGATGAACGCTAGCAGGTGAGGCCATGGCGGATTCTCGGTAGGTGCGGTTTCTTAGGCGTCGGGTCAAAATAACATCTCCAGGTCGGCTTTGAGGCTCCCGGCCGGCAAGGCGCGCTGTCGCGCGAATACTCCCTGTATTCGGAGGCGGTGCAACGCCGCTGGACGGGATGGATCGAAATCGAAGTGGCGATGTTATTTTGACCCGACGCCTTAGGCAGTAGTGTGCATCGGCCCCGGTCGTTACAGCTCAGCCTTTAGCCTTTGCCCAGGTCGCGCAGCAGGCGGGCCGCTGCGTTGTGGCCGGCAGCACCGATGACCGAGCCGCCGGGATGGCAGCCGGCGCTGGCCGAGTACAGGCCTTCGACGGGTGTGGTATAGGGCAAGCGATCGGCGAAGCCAAAGGTATTGTCGATGTGGTGGATGTGGCCGCCGGTCATGCCGAAACGCTGCTCGATTTTTGGCGGCGTGAGCGTGAACACGTCGTCCACCAAGCCGGCGCTCCCGGGAGCAAGACGCTCCCAGAGCGAAAGCAGGTGTTGTACGTACGGCTGCTCTTGCACTTCCCAGCTGCTGGCCTTGAGGGCGTAGGGCACCCACTGCACGAACAGGGCCGCGCTGTGGCGACCCTTGCTGTCCTTGAGACTGGAGTCGAGCGCGGTATGGATGTAGAGCTCCATGGCGGGTTGCTCCGGCAGCTCGCCGGCACGCGCCTGCTGGAACGCCTTGTCGAGCGCGGCAATTACCTCGCTTTCGTCGGCAAGCAGATGGATCGTGCCTCGGTGCTGGCCGAGATCCTCCTTCAGGCAGGAAAACTCGGGCAAGCCGCGCAGGGCCAAGTTGACCTTCATGCTCGATCCGGGTCGGGCACAGTCGTCGAGCCGCTGGTTGTAGGCGGCCGGGAAACTGGCAGCGCCGGCCAGCTGCCTCAAGCGAAACGGGTCCGCATTCACCACCACGGCGCTCGCCGTCACCTCGCTGCCGTCAGCCAGCACGGCCCCACGGCAGACCCCCTGCGCCGTGCGCAGCGACACCACGCGCCGGGACGTCCAGATCTCCACGCCAAGGTCCCCGGCCAACCGTGCGAGCTGCTCGGTCAGAACGCCCATCCCGCCACGCAGCAGCATCCAGGTGCCGTCGGAAGCCGGGAGCCTGCACATGTTGTGAATCAGGAAATTCATGCCCGTGCCCGGGGTATCCCAGGCCCCGAACACGCCGGTGAAGGCGTCGGTCACCGCGTACATCGCCTTGATCAGGTCGCTGCGGAAGCCAAAACGATCCAGGTAGGTGCGGATAGAGCCCCGGCAGAGCTGGACAAAGACCTCGCGCAGCGGCGGACGCACGTAACGCTCGGCCGTCTCCTCGATCGAAAGGGGCTCGGCGAGCCAGCTCGGCGCGATGTCCTCGCGCAGGTCACCGAGCTCGGCCTGCAGGGCCTCGTGCGCGCGCCAGTCCTGCTCGCAGAAGAAGCGCGCAAGCTGCTGCCGGCTGCGAGCTTGGCCGGAGCCGAGCAAGAGGTAGCGCTCGCCGCTGGTGGGCAAGAAGTAGTGCGGGTCGCGGCGCAGCAGCGGCAGCTGCAGGTCAAGCAGCCTGAGGAGCTTCGGCGGCATCAGCCCGAGCAGGTAGGCGCCGGACGAGACGCCCAGCTCGGGGGCGCGCTCGAACGGGTACTCGGTCCGTACCGCGCCGCCCAGCTGCTCGCTCTGCTCGGCCACCAAGACGCTCAGGCCGCTGCGGGCCAGGAGGGTGGCCGCCACCAAACCGTTGTGACCCCCTCCGACGACCAGAACATCCCTCGTCAGCTTCGCCATGGTGCCATGCTAACTATAACTCGTGTCCTGCGTCCCAGATTTCGCACATAACAACCAACACCGACCGTCGATGCCAGCTGCCCGATCGCCCGCGAGCCCGACCTCAAGCAGTGTGCGGTGCATATCGCGCGTCTCGTTGTTCGCTGCTGGATCGTACTTGACCATGTACATGTCGCTGTTGCCGGCACTCCTCCGGTGCGGATAGGATGTGCCACCGCTCGGCGAGCTCGTCGTAGAGTTTCACGGCGGGTCACGCTCCGTAGCGGCCCGCAGCGCCGCGAAGCTCCTCGGCGATCCCACCTGTCGCTTTCCGGACTGCTTCGCGCAGTGCGGCGACCAGCGCGGGTAGGGCGGCTTCGACGGGCGGAGACAGCCGATCGCCCGGCTCGAACCTGCTTCCTTCGATGCCGACGAAGCACCCATCTGGCAGGGGTCGGCCCAGGGCGTGCCCGAGCTCGAGCGCTTCGCCGGCCCCGAAACCATGCGAGGACACAGGAGCGCCGCTGACGGCGGCCCGGGCGAGCTCGCTCAGGGACAGCTGCACGATCGAGCCAGGTGCGGCGCCGCTCCGGATCACATCCACCAACACGATCGGGCCCTCTGCAGCGAGCAGATCCAGCAATCCCGCCCCTGGTCTGCCGGCGGGCACGACCTGTTGGCCTTCGAGCGCATCCGCCGCGCGCAGGGCGGCGCCGTCATCCGAGGCGTGACGGTTGCCTAGTGCAATGACCCGAACGCGGCTCACGCTGATCATATAGCCGAGCTTCTATCCGCGCCGGCACGATCGATGGTCAGCTCGAGGAAGTGGGTCGCGCACGAGATGCAGGGGTCGTAGGCGCGGATGAGCTGCTCGCAGCGGCGGGTGGCTGCGTCGTGATCGAGCCGCAGCAGCTCGGGCGCAATGGCTACGAGATCGGCTTCGATGCGAGCTTGGTTCTGGGATGTGGGCGGCACGATCCGAGCGGTTTCAACGAGCCCGCCGGCGTCGAGCTCGTAGCGGTGCCAAAGCAGGCCGCGGGGCGCTTCGCTGGCTCCCGAGCCCGATGCGCTCGCGGCCTCGAGATCGAAGCATGCGGGTTGCGGGCAACTGTAGCCGTCGATGATCGCCAGCGCTTCTGCGAACGCGTGCACCAGCTCGATCGCCCTGACCACGATCGAACGGTAGGGATTGCGCAGCGGAAGCGTTAGGCCGCTCGTGGCGAGCGCAGCAAGCGCCGTGGGATGCAGCCGTTCGTGCGCGTGGTTGAGCCTGGCCATGGGTCCGCAAAGGTAGGGGGTGCCGTCGCGCAGCCGGCAGTGAAGCGCGTTGGAGCGTGCGACTTGCTGCTCCTCGAAGAGCTCGTCAAAAGCCTCTACCGGAAACTGCCCGCGTCCGGAGATGGCGATCTGGTCTCCCCACTCGAGCGGGTAGTCTTGCGCGCACAGCGTCACGAACACGTAGTCGCTCTCGAGCTCGGGTGCCCTGAGCCCGGACGCCCACTTTACCGTGGTCAAGGCGTCGCCAAGACCCTGCTCGAGGGCCGGGCGGAGCGCGCCGAGCTCGGCGGGGGAAGGGGCGCGGCTGAAGCCCCCCACACGGACCGAAACCGGATGGATGGCGCGGCCTCCCAGGACTTCGATCAGCGAGTTGCCGGCCTTCTTCATGCGCAGACCACGCTCGACCAAGGCCTTGTGATCCCGAGCCATGTCCATGGCGCTGGCGTAGCCAAGGAAATCCGGCGCATGCAGCAGGAAGACGTGCAGGGCGTGACTCTCGATCCATTCGCCGCAGTACAGGAGCCGGCGCAGGGTCCGTATCTCGGGCGTCGGCACCCAGGCGAGCGCGTTTTCGAGCGCGCGCACCGCGCTCATCTGGTAGGCCACGGGGCAGATGCCGCAGATCCGGGCCACGATATCGGGTGCTTCCTGAAACGAGCGGCCCCGCATGAAGGCCTCGAAGAACCTGGGGGCCTCGAAGATCGACAGGTGCGCCTCCTTCACGTCCTCGCCGTCGACCACCAGGTGAAAGCGACCCTCGCCCTCCACCCTCGTGAGCAGATCCACCTTGTACGTGCGCTCACGACTCATGGCGTTCGCTCTCTTCGCGAAACTCGGGGGCGTAGGCGGTGAAGAGCCGGAAGCTGCGAGCGATCTCCCGGCCGGTCAAGCCCTGAGCCCGCATGTGCTGCGCAAGGGCCCGGGTGTTGGGTCGCTCGCGCGGGCCAAAGCAGCCGTAGCATCCGCGAGCGAACGCGGGGCAGATGGCACCGCAGCCCGCATGCGTCACCGGCCCGAGGCAAGCTTGGTTCTTGGTCACGACGACACAGACGGCGCCGCGTCGCTTGCATTCCATACACACGCTCTCGTTGGGGATGACCGGCGCGCGGCCAACCAGCATAGCGGCGATCAGCTCGATCAGCTGCCGCTTGTCGATCGGGCAGCCTCGCAGCTCGAAGTCGACCGAGACGTGCTCGGCGACGGGGGTCGACTTCGCCAGGATCGGCAGCATGTCGGGCCGCGCGTAGACCGCGCGCGCAAACTCGGCATGGTCGGCGAAGTTGCGCAGCGCCTGGATGCCGCCCGCTGTGGCGCAGGCCCCGATGGTCACCAGGGCCCGCGCGTTTTTGCGGATTCGGTGCAGCTGCTCGAGTTGTTCCGAGGTCGACAGCGATCCCTCGACCAAGACCACGTCGAAGGGCCCCTCGGGCATCAGGCTCGAGGAGGCCTCGGGGAAATGCACGATGTCGACCGCCTGCGCTACGGCCAGCAGCTCGTCCTCGCAGTCGAGCAAGGTCAGCTGGCAGCCGTCGCACGACGCGAGCTTGAACACTCCGAGGCGTGGCCGCCGGGCGTGAACAGGATTGCTAGAATCCAACCTTGCCGAAGATGCTGGCGATTTGGTCATAGCGAAACACGGGTCCGTCCTTGCAGACGAAATGGGGTCCGTACTGGCAGCGACCGCAGATGCCCACGGCGCATTTCATGTTGCGTTCCAGCGACAGGTAGATGTGCTCGGCTGGGATGCCGAGCCGGTCAAGCTCTGCCAACGCGTAGCGCATCATGATCTCCGGGCCGCACAGAAAGTACAGCCCCGAGCGGGGGGTGTGCTTGCGCCGCATCAGCTTGGTAACGACGCCGATATTGCCGCTCCAGGAACGGTCTCCTCGATCCACGGTCACGTGCGCTCGTAGATGCGAGGCCTGGATCCAACCGAGCAGCTCGCGATCGTAGATGATGTCGTCGGGGCTACGCGTTCCATACAGAATGCGCACGTTCGGGAAGTCCTTGGGGCGCTGCACTGTTTCGCGCACTGCGCTGCGAAGGGGGGCCAGACCGATCCCCCCCGCGATCAGCACCAGGTGGCGGCCGACTGCTTGCTCGAGGGGCCAGGGCTTGCCAAACGGTCCGCGCAGGCCCACGACCGCGCCCTCACGCAGCCCGGCCAGGGCGCGCGTCGCGTTGCCGACACTGCGCAGCGTGTGCTCCAGCACGCCGTCGCCAGAGCCGGATATCGACATGGGCACATCGCCGATCGCGGGCAAGGACAGCATGTTGAACTGGCCGTGCTCGGGCGCATAGCCGGCGGGTGCCTGAAGCACCAGGTTGACCACATCGTGCGTTTCGCGATGGACCTCGAGCACTCGCGCCGGCACTGGGACCAGACCGTCACCCGCCCGGGGCGCGTAAGACTGCACGGGCGGCAGAGGTACCGGGTCGCCGGCGCCGGCTGCAATCGTGGAGGCTTCCACGGTAAGGTCGATCCCAACCGGGCACCAGGCGATGCAGCGGCCGCAGCCTACGCAACCGCTGGTCCCGAACTGCGCCGTCCAGGTCGCGAGCTTGTGGGTGAGCCATTGCTGGTAGCGCGACCTCACGTCCGGGCGAAACTGAGCTCCGTGAATCGTGGAATGCTCGGCGCCGAAACACGAATCCCAGGACCGCTCTCGGCCGGCTTCGCCGTCGGTGACACCCGACGTATCGCTGATGGTGAAGCAGAAGCAGGTGGGGCAAACCGACGTGCAGTTGCCGCAGGCAAGGCAGCGGTCTGCCACATCCTGGTAGCGCGGGTGGTCGAGGTTGCCCATCAAGCGTGCAGGCAGATCACGGGTGTCGAGACGGCGGCCCATCGAACGGCGGCAGCGTTCGATGGCTGCCTGCGCCCTGTCCGCGACCGAGTCCTCGGCCGGCCGGCTGGGCAGCCGCTCGAGCAGCTCGCGGCCACGCGCCGACCCGGCGTCGAGCACGAGCTCGGTACCAAGCTCGGTCATTCGCAGATCGTAGTCGCCCTGCACCTCGGGGCCTGTGTCCATGGAGTCGCAGAAGCACAGCTCGCCGGCTTCGGTGCAGTTGACTGCGATGATCAGGCAGCGTTCGCGCCGCACTCTATAGCGACCATCGACGAACGGACCGCCCATGAACACCCGATCCTGAATTGCGATGGCGGCGAGCTCGCAGGCGCGCACACCCAGCAACGCCAATCCGGGCCCGTCGTCCGTCGCAGCTGTCCACTGCGGCGAATCACTGCCCCGTCGAATGCGCACCAGCTGCTCGCGAGGCGGGAACAGGAAACGCTTCCACGAGTGCGGGCCCACCACGTATCCGAAGGCAGCACGGTCTGGCCGGCGCTGCAACCGATAACGTCCCGGCCCCTGCTGGTCGGTGAATCCCCAGGGCAGATCGGCCGCCGATCGGAGCTCGTCGTAGACGATCGCCTCGTCTCGAATCGTGGGACCGATGACGCGGTAGCCGTCGCCGCGCATCAGGGCGATCAAATCGTCCAGGTGTTCGCTGTTAAGCCGCTCCGCCATGGCCGTACATGTCCAGCAGCTGCAGGCGCGTGTCGTGCAGACGGGCTGCGACAGCGGCGAAGAGATTGCGCATGACGTGGTAGCCGAGCTCGTGGTCGGACGCGCACAGATCGCGCAAGGCCGATCCGTGAAACGCCAGGACAGACGATGGCTTCACCGCGGTCGCACTAGCGAGCCATGCGGCTTGGTCGAGCACCGCCGACCAACCGATGACTTCGCCTCGCGTGAGCGTCAGCAAGCACAGCTCCCGGTCGCTTCCCAGCTCCACGCACAGGCTGAACCTGCCGTGCAGGACCACACCGAGGTCGCAGGCCGGTTCCCCCTGCCGGAACAACTGCTGTCCGCTCGCGATGCTCCTGACGCGCGCGAGCCCCGTGACCGCTTCGAGCTGAGGGTCGCTCAGGCCGGCAAACGGAGGTAGCTCACGCAGCTCGTCCAGGCTGACCGATTCGGAATGCCGCATGGGGGACTCCAGCATAGGGGCAGCGTACCATGCCAGCATGGCACTCAACCGCGTGGGTTGCGTGCGCTTCGCAGCAGCTTGCTTTTTAGCAGGCCGAGCTGTTTGCGCCGGTCGCTGTCCGGTGGTGCCTTGCGGTGGCTGCGCTCCACCGCAGGCAAGGCTTCGGCACCATAGATCTGCTGCACCATACTGACTGCGCGACGTCCATGGCGAGCGTGTCCCACGGCGTCCAGCAGGTCATCGAGCATGCAGGCATCCGCGCGCGAGCGTGCATCCACGCGGAAAGCCTTCATGTAGTAGCGCAGCGAGTCACGGCGCCAGCCCTTGTTGGCGAAGGCGTGCCCAAGCAACAGATGCGGCCGAGGATCCCGAGGATGTGCTTTCGAGTACGACACCACCTCGCGAATGTCGGCGCGGCTCAGCGCTTGCCCGCCGTAGGCGTTCGCCTGGATGCGTTCGAGCGCAGCGGGCACGCCCTCGCCCCAGGGGCCCTGCTCCTTTTGGACGATCGCGCCAAGCGACTCGCTGTCCAGCGCGTGCACCAAGGCGAGCGCGCCGACTGCCACGGCGACCAGGCCGGCCAGCGCAAGGCGTTGGATCCCACGCCTTGCAGGTCTGGGTGTGTAGGTCGGACTCTTGAGCGACGAGGTCGCAGCGGGTGTCGGCAGGCTGCGAAGCGCCTTGAGCATGCGGCCTGCATCGGCAAAGCGCTCGCCCGGGCGCTTGGCCATCGCGGTTTCGATCATCTGCTGTAGCTCGGGCGTCACGGTCAATCCCTCGCAGATGCGCTCGAGCCTGGGCACGGGCGACAGCAGGTGCGCGCGCACGACCTCGCTACGCGAGGACTCGACAAAGGGCGGCCGTCCGGTCAGCATCTCGAAGAACACGCTCCCGGCTGCGTACACGTCTGCGCTCTTGTCCACCTGGTCGCCCGTCGCTTGCTCCGGCGCCATGTACAGGGGAGTTCCCATGACCACCCCCGTGTGCGTCAGGGTCTGAGACAGCTCCTTGTCCGCGGCGCCGAGGAATTTGGCAAGACCGAAATCCAGAAGCTTGACCTCAGGGCTTGACCCTTCCCATCCCTCGAGAAACACGTTTCCGGGCTTCAGGTCACGATGGACGATACCCCGTCGATGAGCGTACGCGAGGCCGGAGAGGACCTGGCGCATGAGATCACGCGCCAGCCCGGGCTCGAGCGGCTCCCCCTCTTCCAGGACTTTTTCCAGCGTCACGCCCCTGAGCAGCTCCATCGCGATGTATTGCGTGTCGTTGGTGATCCCGTAGCTCAGGATGTCCACCACGTTCGGATGGGATAGGCGCATCAGCGCCTGCCCCTCACGCCCGAAGCGGCTTCGACTGTGTCGCGACGGCCCGAGATTGGGGCTCAGGATCTTGACTGCCAGCTCGCGCTTCAGCCGCACGTCGTGGGCGCGATAGACCACCCCGACGGCACCTGTTCCGAGCACCTCGTGCAGCACGTAGCGGTCGTCCAGCAGTGCGCCGGGACTCGGCTGACCCTGGTGAGCGCCGGCCATCTCACCTAGCATACACGACCCACTGCACCGCCACCGGGGCACGGGCCTCGCCGGACGCGGCCGGCCTGCGCAGCAGCAGCGGTGTGGTCCCGCCGGCGACGGTAAGGGCCCGCGGTCCACGGGCCCCAAGGCGCGCTGCGGTCCGGCGCCGCTGCGCCGGGGCAGCAAAGCCGCGCACCTGGCTGCAGCGCGGGGTACGAGCCGCGCGCTCGCTGCGCTCGCTTCATCGCGGGGGTTGGCGCCTTCCCAGCGGGCCACGCCGGGGTACGGGCAAGCCCGAGCGCTCGAATCCTGATGGTGCAGGCGGAGGCCGGCTCGTGCTCGGCCTTGTCAGCAGCTCTCCGCTGCGCACCCGGAGCCTGCGACGCAGCTGTTGCTGCCGGTACAGCGCCCAGAGCGTGACAGACAGCAGCATGAGACCAAGGCCGAGGTACAGGCGCAGCTGCCATACTGCGTGGAAACGGGTGTCCAGGTAGCTGATGGCTGGCCGGCGCGGGTCGTAGCGCACCCGTACTGCGGTTCCCACCGGGTGCCGTCGCGCGAAGTTCTTGTCCGCCGCGCGCGCCAAGGTAACGAACCTGCCGCGATACTGACGTCCGCTCACGGTGTAGGTGTAGCGAAGCAGCGAAAGGTAGCTCTTGGCTTTGGTCTTGTCACCGAGCGCGGGATTACCCTGGGTGGACCGCGTGATGGTGCCCGGGGCCGTGGGCCAGTCCTGCACCTCGCTATGGCGCAACCGGAGCATCATCCAGCTCGCGCACAATCCGGCACCACCGAGCAGGAGGAGCAACAGGAGAGCATTTGCGGCGCGGCTATGCGACATTTCGCGAACGGGCTGCGGCGCTTTCGCCGGCCCTGTTCGTGCTTACGCCCGCCGTTGTGCGTTTCTTTAGCGCTCGGCCGCTGCCCCGATCAGGCCTGCCCGGGGGGAGCCGCGGCCTGCATTCGGCCGATCGTTCGATGCAGGGTCTCGAAAAGGGGCGCGATCTGGTCTAGCTCCAGGCAGGAAAAGGCGACCCGCAGGTCGCTCGCCGAAGCCGATATCAGGCCAATTCCTTCTGTGTCCAGCAGGTGTAAACGCAGCTTGTGCGCGTCGACTCCCTTGATGCGAAGGCACATGAAGTATCCGCTGTTGAAGGGATACGCCTCCCAGCTATCGCGGAAGCGCCGGTCGTGAACGATTTCGTGCACCTTGGTGGCTCGTGCCAACAGCACGCGTTGTTTCTCCTGCCTTTGGGACCTGATCTCGGGAGCCATCAGCGCCTTGTGCACCAGGCTTTGCGACAGCTGCGGGCTGTTGGATATCACGGCCCTGGTGGCGCCCCGCACCTTGGCGTCCAGCGCAGCCACAACGGCGTCGGCCCGCTCGCAACGGCCAGGCCCGAAGGTCAAGAACCCGCAGCGCAAGCCCCAGGCGAAAAGCTCCTTGGTCGCGCCGTCCAGCTTGATCGCAAGCAGGTTGGGGTGTGCGTTGGTGAGGCGCCCGAACAGCGATTCGGTCAGCGACCGGCCCCCCAAATGATAGAAGAGCCCGTGGTAGGCGTCGTCGCAAACGACGACCACCTTGGTCCCCTGCCGGGCCTGTTCGATCATAGCCCGCGCGATGCGGTCGCCTTCTTCGGGCGTGGGCATGTAGCCGGTAGGATTGTTGGGGAAGTTGAGCAGGGCCAGGACCTTGTCCCGTCCGCGGGCGGCTTGGCCGAGGCATTCCTCGAGGCCCTGCGTATTGAGGCCCCGCGCCTGAAACGTGGGAAAAGTCCAAAGCTCGGCCCCCAAGCGAACCTCGTAGGTCAAGCGGTAGTTGCCCCACAGCTTGTCCGGGATCACGATGCGGTCGCCCGCTTCCACGAACAGGTCCCCAACCAGCGACAGGCCGTGGGTGATGGCGCTGGTCACCAGCGGCTGACCGAACACCTTGCCCCGCAACGATGGACTGTCGGCGAGAAGCTTGTCGCGCCACAGTGCCCGCAGCTCCGGCTGCCCGCCCGGCGGAGCGTAGGAATACGCCTGCGAGGGGGCGAGCTCGTGCAGCCAGCGGTGCAGCGATGCCAGGTACATGGGGCCGCCGCCCTCGGTGGCGATCCCTATGGTTGCGTTGTACCGATGTGCCTTGGTCTTGGCTTCGGCTGTCTGGCTCAGAATACCTCTTGGGTAGTACAGCCTGCGTCCCAAGGGCGACAGCATGCCGAGCACTTCGGGCGCGGCGTCCTCGAGCGCCTGATTGAGCTCTTGCGCGAGGGACTGGACAGGCGCCTGCGCTGCTAGGTTCATCACGTTCCTCGAAGTACGACTCCCAAAAGGCCGCACCGCCACGGCCAGCTCCGAGCAGCACCTCGGCGCCGCGGGTTGGGGCGCATTATGGGCGCTGGCGGGGGATTCGACAAGCTCGCGTGAAAAGTGCTTGACCCGTAGGGTATGGGCGGCGTCATTAAGCCTGCACACCCCTGTGCACTGTACGCCGAGATTTGATCTTGCCGGCATCACGTACCGCCTGGTTTTGTTTGGCTCTCTGGGCATGCAGCCTTACGCTGCCTACCTCGAGCGCCCGAGCCACAGAGCCCGTCAGGGTAGTGATCGAGCGCTTCAGCGGCCCACACGCCGGCCAGGTCAGCAGCAGCATCGAGCGTGTCCTGCGGCGTCAGGTCGAGGTGGAGCTGATCGGCCGATCCGAGGTCGCTGCCAGGCTGCGGCGCTGGGGCCTCAAGCTCGGCTCCACAGGCAGCTACGCCGTATTCGCTCGGCAGCTGGGCATCGGCGCGTTCGTCCACGGGGAAGTCCGCAAAAGACGACACTACCGGGTGGAGCTCAGCGTTCGCCAAGGCCAGGACGGCCAGATCATCGGCCGGCATACCTTCCGAGCCAAGAGAGTGAAACACCTCCGGCGAGCAGGTCGAGCGTTCTGGGTCCACCTCGGCAACAAGGTTCGGTACGCCAGTCCGGCACCGCGCTCGGCCCGTGCCGAGCTCGGCGACGACAATCCGCTCGAGCGCGCCGAAGCAGAGTACGTGAGCGACGAAGCGCTCAGCGCGCGCCCCGGCGCAGGCCAGGAAACCCAAGATGAATCCGGCGCACACCCGAGCCTGCTGAGGCGGGTTTTCGGCAAGAGCATGTCGAAGCACGAAAAGGCGCGCCAGGCGCGGCTCGAGAGCTCCGCGGGGCAGCGGCTCGAGGTCAGCTTCGGCGCCGTCGCATTCTGGCG
>JAKSBK010000381.1 GCA_022361155.1 Pseudomonadota bacterium | reverse complement strand
GGCGTTGTAGCGGTGGCCGGTCAAGAAAATGAAATCACAAAGGCCGATGTCCGCCGCGTTATCGACGCAGCAAAGGCGGTCGCGCTTCCCATAGACCGGGAGATTCTGCACATCCTGCCGCAAGAATTCACCGTCGACGAACAACACGGGATTAAAGACCCTGTAGGTATGTCCGGAGTTCGGCTGGAAGCCGAAGCCCACATTGTAACCGGCGCCATAACTTCAGCTCAAAACATCTACCGCAGTATCTCCAGGGCGGACATTCAGGTTATGGACCTTGTGCTTGAGCCGCTGGCATCCAGTTACGCGGTGCTCGGAGAGGACGAGAAAGAGCTAGGAGTTGTCGTAATGGATCTAGGTGGCGGTACAACAGACATCGCCATGTTCTTTGAAGGATGCATCCGCCACACAAGCGTGGTCGGCTTGGGCGGTCGCAACGTCACAAACGATATTGCCATCGGACTACGAACGCCGGTGGAGCAAGCCGAACAAATTAAAATCCAACATGGTTCGGCCATTCACAATAAAGACGAACGTGACCTGATTATCGAAGTCCCTGATGTTGGAGGCAGGCCGCCGCGCAAAATCTCCAAGACTTATCTGGTGGATATCGTGCAGCCTCGGATGGAAGAGATTCTCAGCCTGGCCAATCAGGAGATAAAAAAATCCAACTACGTCCATCTCATGACTGCTGGCCTCGTACTGACGGGCGGCGGTTCTCTTTTACATGGCACGGTTGAGTTGGCAGAGCAGATTTTCGACATGCCAGTCAAGTTGGGCGTGCCCGAACGATTTATCGGCTTTACGGATCTTGTCAAAAGTCCGATTCATGCAACAGGCGTCGGCCTGGTGCACTATGGAATGCACCACCGCTTCCAATCAAATGATCTGCTGGGAGACAGTGAACATGGACTCTTCAACTGGGTCATCGGACGAATGCGACGTTGGTTTAATGGAGTCCACAAATACGTCAATTAGAACTTCGAGCCCACGGAGGATCCGCTGTCCGTGACGATCGGGTTGGAAAAGCACGGCCAAATCCGTATGGGTCGTAAGTTAACAGAAAATCCTAATTGTCCTGAATTGCAGGACGTGCAAGGAAAACCGTCTTGGTTGTTTAAGTCTCATCAACCTAAATGAGGAGCGTGATATGGATTTTAAATTTGCATTCGACGAAACACTACAGACCTCGGCAAAGATGAAAGTGGTTGGCGTTGGAGGTGCTGGCGGCAATGCCATCAACCGAATGATCGAAGCAAACCTTACCGGGGTCGAATTCGTTGCCTTGAATACCGACCTGCAAGCGCTTAACATGTGCAAGGCCAACTGTCGTGTTCAGATTGGGTGCTCTCTGACAAAAG
>JAKSBK010000380.1 GCA_022361155.1 Pseudomonadota bacterium | reverse complement strand
TGAAGACGCAGTGTCTCGAAAGACGGATCGGGGACCGTGAAGTCCTCTGCCGCGAGCTCGCAGCCTGGGAACGCACCCGCAACCGTCAGGGCGCCCGCATCGAGTGGCTCTTTACTGTCGACAAGGCGCGCAAGAAGCTGGGTCGCGTCTACCCCGTCCCCACCCAGACTCAGCACCTCGCCGCCTGAAACGGTCATCTCCCCTGTGGAGAGGTACTAGAGCAACACAACGATTTCGCCGGGGCGCGTGCCCTTGTCGAGGTTGAAGGGCTGTCCAGCCCCAGGGTCTGCAACTTCCTGAACTGCCTGGTTGCGCACATGGAAGACAATGAGTGCTATCTCGAGATAGGAACGTATAAGGGACTTACGTTGCTGAGCGCCGCCTATGGAAACGTCGATCGTACCTGCATTGGGTGCGATAAGTTTCGCTTCCTCGGCCGCTTCACAGGATCCGGCATACTCGCCAAGAGAGCGCTAAGACGCAGTTTGGAGCGTTACCGAGCGCACACCGGCAAGATCGAGTTCCACGAGATGTCCTCGGAGCGCATGTTTTCCGAACGGCGGGTAAGCACACCTGTCGGTGTGTATTTCTATGACGGTGACCACAGCTTCGAGGGAACCTACCGGGGTATTATCCAAGCGTTCCCCCTTCTTAGCCACCGTTCTATCATCGTAGTCGACGACTGGAACGATATAGTGATCCGAGGCGCGACGCGTGAGGCGCTACGCGACACCAAACTGCACTGCTTATGGGAGCGAGAGCTGCCAGGAGATCACACCGTGGATTCGTGGTGGAACGGCCTGGGAGTGTTCTTCGTTGAAAAGCAAGACCGTTCGTGAACGCTCTAGCGATCACCCGCCGACAATCTCGCGTCAGACTCGCGGTCTTCGACCCGAGCCGAGTGTCGGAGGCACTGCAACGCGCCGGTTTCCGATCGCGGCACTTGAGCGAGCTCGGGAGCTTCCAGCTGCTTCCGGGTTGGGTCGCCTTCGAGGCGGTGAAGCCATGACGGCGCCGACGCTGGGCCAGCTACGTCGTTGAACAGCCCGAGTCGCCCCGGCATAAATGACCACCGGCGGCGGATGCCATGGTCGGCAACTCCACGAAGGAGGCGGCGGCCAAGAAGAGCGGGCTTTTCGAGGCCCTCGTCCGCGCAGCAGCTGCCCTCAATGCTCGCTTACGGCAAGCCTTCACGTCGGAACGGCAGTTTCAGCCCATTTGGCAAACCGATGCCAACCAACTTCCGGGTATGCCTTGCGCAAGCCCGCAATATCCGCGGAGTAACCCGTGGAGATGAACCATTCATACATCAGCGCAAGATCCTCCATGAAGGCGCGGATCTGCTCCATCGGCACCTGGGCGAGGTTGATGCTTCGGCCCATGACCTTGCTCAGCACCTCGGCAGTTTGGCGGGCGGTGAGCTCATCACCAGCAATGTCGATGCGCTTGCCCAGAAAAGCATCCCGGTTTGACACGACGTGGGCGCCGAAGCTGCCGATGTCCTCGACGGCCACTTGTTGCAATGCAATGTCTGCAGGCATGGGTACCGCGTAGACGCCGTTGTTCAGCCCCTCCATGATTTGCGGGAGGAACAAGTTCTCCATGAAGTAAACGGGTGCGATCACCGTCCATGGCAAGTCCGTGGACTCCAGGTGTTGCTCCACAGCGAACTTGCTGTCGAAGTGCGGGATCCCCGTGCTCTGATCTGCGGATGCTACCGACGTATAAACAAAGTGATTGATACGCGCTTCTGCGGCGGCGTCGACCAGTGCTTTGCCTTGCGCCGTCTCCGCCTCCACACCCGCCTCGAACGGCGTGCTCATCGCGAAGACGGAGTCGACTCCCGCTACTGCGGTACGAATCGAGTCGCGGTCAGCAAAATCGCCTTTGACGAGTGCCACGCCACGGTCGGCCAGCGCACGGGCTGCTTCCGAACCAGAGTTTCTGGTCAAGCCACGAACCGCGTGGCCAGCCTTGAGAAGGGCGTGCACCACAGCCCCGCCTTGTTTTCCTGTTGCTCCTGTCACCAGTACATGTCTCTTGCTCATGGAATTCCTCGGCTTTCTGTCTCGGCACCTTTGAACTTCGGTTTCTCGGTCCCAAAGGGAGCGTTCAGGATATCAAGGGGTTACGGGTTCTCGTGCGCTTTGGGCCAACGTGGGGGCTATGTTGCTAGGCTGGCGCTGGAGTTGCTGCGCGACATCGAGGCAGGGCGCGCAGTGAGCAGGCTTGAGGCGCAGTACGCCTGGCGTGGGGCGTGCTGGAAGCGGAGGTCGTGCGCGCGGCTGAGGCGGTGTTGGAGGCGGGTGACGCGGAGCTGGTGCGACGGGTGACCGCGTTGGCGGGCATGCCGCTGCGCTCCCGCGACTCAAGGGCTCCAGTGGCAGGCGGCCAGGGGGCCGGGTAGACTTCAAGCGTGACGTCCGCCTCGAAGAAGATTCTCGAAGTAGCTCTGGCCCTGCCGGAGGAAGACAGGCGCCGTATCGGCGAAGCGATACTTGACAGCGTACGGAGGGATGCGTCCGACGACATCCGCCAAGCTTGGCAAGACGAGGCCGTCCGCAGGGTGGAAGAGATCGAGCGCGGCGAAGGGAAGCTTGTCGACCTCGATGAGGCCCTCCGTTCGCTGCGCGCCGACCTTCGCCACGTCCGTCACGAATAATGCGGCTGCGCCAGATTCGTCCGGAGGCGCTCATTGAGCTCACCGAAGCGGCGGAATGGTACGAGGAGCAGCGTCCCGGGCTCGGCGGCGAACTGATCGACGAGTTTGAGCGCACGCTCGCGCACGCCGCTGATAGTCCCGGGACGAGCGCGGTTGTAGCCACGACCTGTAGCGGCCTAGGGGTGCGCCGCTTTCGGCTCGGGCGGTTCTCCCGATACGCAATCTACCTCGTGGTCATGCAGGGTCTCCCGGTCGTCGTTGCCTTCGAGCACTCCAGCCGCAAGCCAGGCTACTGGCGTGACCGCCTCGCGGTAACACGCCTCAAGAAAGGGGTTGACTTTCGCGTGTAGGGCGGGCCGTAATCGGGTCTCAGGAGGAGGTCTCAAATGCGACGGATACTATTGGGAGCCTTTGTCGTATTGTGTGCTGGGTGCACCGGGGAGGTGGGTCCGCCTGGTGAAACCGGCCCCGAGGGTCCAGCGGGGCCTGAGGGGCAGGCAGGTCCAAAGGGAACCGACGGATCTCAAGGGCCAGCAGGTCCAAAGGGAACCGACGGATCTCGGGGCCCCGCTGGCCCACAAGGCCCCGCTGGCCCACAAGGCCCGGCGGGGCCTCAAGGACCTAGCGGCCTAAAACCCTCCGCTTCCGTGTACTGCAACAAGGTGCGTGGCACTGATATAGGGCTCGGCTACACCATGATAGATTTTGCAGATGGAAGCGTGTTGGTGGAGTGCTTTGTCCACGATGTCTCGGCGTCCTCTTCGAGAACGCGGTTCTACAGTTCGGATCTCATGAACGCGCAAACCGCCGACTGCACTGTGGTCTGGGATATCGAAGCGCCTGCATCCAATGGAGTCTGGAACTTCGAGCGAAATGGTACGACGTACACCGCGACCTACGACGACCCGGGTGCCACTGCACACGGCGAGGTCGTGACTTTTGCTCCTAGTGACTGCGACTCGTTCATGCACTAGAGAGCTTGCGATGTACCGGTTCAGCGGGAACGCGACTCCTGGGTTGATGGTTCATTGGATGCCTAGGGCAGGTAGGGTAGTCAAGGAAGGGGCTGAAGTGGGCGGCGCCGCGCTGTTGCGCGCTGCCTGACGCGCGAGCGCGCGTCTTTCGCGTGCTGCTTCGAGACGCTCGTCACGTCGCGCCCAGATCTCGTTCTCGCGTCCAGCGAGCTTGTCCGCGGGAGCGACGAAGCCGATGGCGCCGACCCGACCCTCGATAGAGCGGCCGGTGTCAAGTACATGCAGTGGTCCCCTCCGGCAGCGCGGTGCGCAGTCGGCAATACGAGAAGTGGGCGCCAGCCGAGAAGGACGGCACAGGAGTCGCGACTCACCCATCGATACG
>JAKSBK010000379.1 GCA_022361155.1 Pseudomonadota bacterium | reverse complement strand
TCTCAATGGCGGCGGAAGGCCATTCACAAGACGTCTCAGGAGAAGTGGCGATAACCGCAAGCGATCTCGTGGCAGTGGGAATCCTTCCTACGGTTCTGGCGCCGCTGCGGGAGAGTTCACCTGGCATTCGTCTGCGAATCGCTATCGCGGGCTGAGCCGCTTTTGGCTACGCCCAGTCGATGCGACTTGCTAGTCTCTGCCGGCAACGGAGGACCATGCATATGGAGCGCAAGGGAAGATGCTTGTGCGGGGCGGTCAGCTACACGGCCAAGGGACTCGGGCCGGAGCTCGGAGTCTGTCACTGCGGCATGTGCCGGCGCTGGAGCGGTGGCCCCTTATTCGCCACCTCGACGAAAGACCTGGTATGGGAGGGCGAGGATACGATCGCAACCTACCAGTCCTCTGAATGGGCCGAGCGCGGCTTCTGCTCGGCATGTGGATCGGCGCTGTTCTACCGGGTCACGGCTCCCGGTCCCTACCACGGGGATACTCATCTTGCCTTCGGCACGCTCGACAACCAAAGCGGCTTCGATCTCGTCCGCGAGCTGTTCATCGACCGAAAACCCGGGGCCTACGCCCTGACGGGCGAGCGCCAAAAACTGACCGAGGCCGAAGTCTTCGCCATGTTCGGTGGCGAAGGCTGAGCCTCTTGCACGCAGCGTTTTTTGTCCCTTGACTCTCGCCCGAATCGTGCAAGTACACGCCGGGCACGGCATCGTTTGCTCCGAGCCAGGCCCGGGCGCTAAGGGCCCGCGGAAGAATAACTCGTGTGTTTCGGTGAGGACTGGGCGCCGCTGGATGCGGCAAAGCGTCCTGCTCTAGGAGGTACGCGTATGGCGCAAAATGTGATCAGGCTGGCACTCGCGCTGGGGGTGAGCGCTGGAGCATGTACGCTTGGCGAACACGCGAACATCGCTGATAACTGGGGCTTCCAGGCACAGACGGCAGCACTTGCCGCCCCCGGCACGAGCAAGGATGCGGACAAGGATACGAACATCGGTGCAGTGCCGAGCGCCTCGTTGGCGACTAGCTCGATCTGCCGCAAGGGCACGCATCGCGCAGGGGCTGCGAAATACGCCATCTGCATGCCGAGCGGCGCGTGGAACCGGCGGCTCGTGGTCTATGCGCATGGCTACACAGCCCCGAGCGACGTAACGCCACCGGCGTTGCCGCTCGCTGGACCTGACGGCGTGTCAATTCCCGATGGCTTCACAGCGCGAGGCTACGCCTTTGCCGCGTCCAGCTTCAGCGATGATGGCCTTGCTGTCCTCGAAGGGCTGGCGGACAGCACCGATCTGGTGAAGGTGTTCAGGCGTGAGCTCCGGCAGGATCCCGAAACCACCTATGTGGTGGGTGTGTCCGAAGGAGGGCTGATCGCAGCGCTTGCCATGGAAGAGCGCGACGACGAGGACGATCCTGCCGGCGTTGAGAACACCGTGTTCGACGGCGGTCTCGCGCTGTGCGGTCCGATCGGCAGCTTCAGGCGCCAGCTGGACTACTTCGGCGATGTGCGTGCGCTGTTCGACTACTTCTTTCCGCACGTGCTCCCCGGCGGCCCCGATCGCATGCCGGCTCAAGCGCTGCAACAATGGGATCCACGTTTGCTTGGCCCTGTACTCTTCAATGACTTCAACAGCACATGGCAGCTCTTGAAAGTCGCTGGCGTGCCCATCGACCCACGTTATCCAGTGTTTTCCGCCATTTCGGCTGTGGGCGGGGTGCTCTGGTACAACGTATTTGGAATCGAAGACGCAAAGCAGAAGCTCGGAGGCGCACCGTACGAGAACCTGGAACGTGTCTATTCGGGCTCCGCCAACGACTTTCTTCTGAACGCCGGGATAGTTCGCTACGAGTCGGACGCCGACGATCTCTCCCGATACGAAACCACCGGCCAGTTGAGCGGACCGCTGGTCACATTGCACAACACGTCCGACCCCATCGTCCCGGCCTGGCACGAGCAAGCCTACGGACTCAAGCATGCCGACGCGTGCGAAGAGCCTGGCGAGTGTGGAGTCCTTCTCCAGCGACATTCAACGACCTACGGGCACTGCCGCTTCTCGCAGCAGGAGGTCGCAGACGCGTTCGATTCGCTCGTGCTAGCGGTCGAGGGCAAGAGCCGTTCGCGCCCGCGGCATGCACATCGCCCGTGAACGCGAACGTATTGCTATCTGAGGACACTTGGGGACGACGGCTGTCGGTGATTAAACGGCCGGTCTTGGCTTGCGGCCCGTTGCGGCAGGGTCCAGATTGGGGGGCATGTCAATTACACCTCAACGTTGCATATGATATGTAGACGCATTGTTGCCATCAGCGCCTTCTTGGTATTGGGAGCGTGTAGCGATGGTACTACGAGCTCTCGACAAGCAACCGCGCCACCTGGACAGCTTTTGGTAGTCCTCAATGATGGGACACGGTTGGAGGCTGATCGGATTTCGATTGTAGTTACTTACCAAGGTGAAGGGAGACCTGCGGAAATAAAGGTAGTTGTGTCGGCGGAGAATCTGGAAAGAACTATTCAATGGAATGTCATTGTGGGTGTTCCAGAGGATTTTGTGAACACGAGAATGTTTGAAGCAAGTATTGTTAATGGGCCTATCAGGGCTGGATTGGCGGGTGTGAGGTTGGGGTATGCCCCAAGATGGGGATCGCCCGCTTCGGGGGTAGTTACGGGTACGCTTGATGGAGGGCGTTTGAGCGGTGAAGTAAGAGCGGAGCCAAAAGAATTTTCGGGAAGGTTTACGGGAGTGGTCCTGGTCAGGTGCAACGCTCCGGTGGATCAGTTGCCACCTGATCCACGGGCGCCTGTGATAACGCCGGTGGGCAGTGCCGGTGGAGTGCAGCCGAGCGTGGAGACGCGTGCGGACGAAAGAATGCAGTCGGTTTTTTGCATGCGGTTTGTTGGGCTCAAACAATGAAACTGGGGGGAGGGCGAGAGTCGCGGTTGGGACGGGCCTTGGCTCTGAGGGTCCGGCCCGCTTCCCGCACGGATCCCAGCGAGGGGCACTACCGTACTGGCTCCTACCTCGGGTGACGGCCGACCCGACCCGACCCGGGGCGGCGTCCGCCGGTGTGCTCCGGCACTTTCGCCGCAAGCGGTAGCTCTACCGCTATTGCCTGGCCGTCAGCGCGCAGCGACACCGAGTACGTTTGCACTGTGCGGTCCTGATTACGAGGTAGTCACACTACCCCGATCGCACGAAGCAGGACCGGGATGGTGGGTCCTAGGCCTACAGCGAGAGCGTAGCCCGCGCTCAGGGAGGAACCAAAGTGCATGTACGATCGATCGATCAAGCCCGCGCGGGGGGGGCCGGCCTTGTGCAATCCGGCTGTGCAGACCAATCCGCCAGATCCCACGCCGCCGCCCAACGACGAGATTATCGCGGCGTCCGGCCAACCGGCAGCTTTGGAGCTACAATTCAGGCATGGCGCGGCTGACCATCATCAAGACGGGGGCGCCGCCGGCGCGGGTGCGCGAGCGGAGGGGAGACTTCCACCATTGGTTTGCGGGCGCCGTGGGGATTGGCGAGAGCGATGTGACCGTCGTGGATGTGGCTCAAGGTGAGCCGCTACCCGAACCCATCTCGAGCCGCGGAGTGATCGTGACGGGGTCACCCGCGCTGCTCACGGATCGAAAAGCTTGGAGCGTGCGAACGGGGTTGTGGCTCGAGGAGGTCCTGGCCGCCGATATTGCGCTGCTGGGCGTCTGTTACGGACACCAATTGCTCGCCGACGTGCTGGGAGGCAAGGTGCGGGACAACCCCAACGGTCGGCAGATCGGAACCATCGACGTGCTGCTCACCGACCACGGCCGACGCTGCGCGTTGCTTGGTTGTTTGCCGGAGACCGCTCACGTACCGGCCAGCCACACCCAAGCCGTGACCGAGCTTCCCCGCGACGCTCAGCGCCTTGCTGTTAGCTCGCTCGACCCGAACCATGCCTTCGCCTACGGCACGCGCGCTTGGGGCGTGCAGTTTCATCCCGAGTTCGACGCCGACATCGTGCGTGGCTACATCAGCGCACGCGAGCGCGAGATCGAGGCCGAGGGCATCGACCCCGACGCGCTGCGGCGCGACGCACGCGATACGGATCACGGCAGGCGCCTGCTGGCGCGCTTCGGCCAACTGCTAGATGTCCTCGGCGGAAGTAATGGGCCGGATCGCTGAGGGCTGGGCGCCACCCGGCGTGCTCCCGCGACGAAGGACCTGCAGAGCACGTTCGGGGAGCCTGGAGGGCGTCGTGCGGGCTCAGAACCGGCGAAACGGTTTTTGACTCCCGCCGAGGGCATCCAGTTTCCGGATAGATGGCGGTCGGTTCAGTCTGCCGCACTGCGCGAATCGCCAGACGCGACAATCGGGGGTCCGAACCTGCCTTCCTGGGAAGGGCCTTCAAACAAGGCGCGCCGAGGGGGACGGTCAGCTCTGCGGCCCGCTCTGTTTGAGCTGCGGCCTGCCGTAAAGGTATCCTTGCACCAGATGAACACCGACCGCGGACACCGCGTCGGCTTCTGCCTCCGTTTCGATTCCTTCGGCGATGACCTGCGCACAAGTCGCCTCACCAAAGCGACACAGGAGCTCCACGAGGCTTCGTTTGTGCCGATCGCGATCCACGCCCCGGATGATGCTCATGTCGATCTTGATGAACTGCGGCTTGAGCGCCGCAAGAACCGACAGGGAGCTGTATCCGGCCCCAAGATCGTCGACAGCCAGCGAAAACCCCATTTCGCAGAGACGATTGGTCGACTCCTCCCAGGCTTCGACATTCATGACTTCGCTGCGCTCGGTGATTTCAAGCACTACCCGACCGGCCTGGGGCGCCAGTATCCCCAGGCGCGAGGTCAGGCCGTCCGGATCCCCAAGCTCCGTGGGGTGCAGGTTCACGAAGAGCTTCACGTTCGGGGGCAAGCGGCGCAGCCACTGCTCTGCGCGCTGCGCCACCGCCGCGCCCAACAGCCCCAGTTGCCCCTGGCGCTCCGAAGCCTGCAGAATCGAGCATGGACTGCTCAACGCTGGATGCCTGCTGCGCAGCAAGGCTTCGAACGCCACGATCCGACGTTCCGAAGCCGTCAGGATCGGCTGGAGCGCAAGCTGGAGCAAATCGTTGGCGAAGCAGTCCCTGAGCTGCAGCTCTTCCTTGGCATGGTCCTTGGACACGGCAGCGCTGTACTGCTCGGCTACGCGTTTTCTCATGTCGAAGGACGCCTGGACGGCGGCCCTCAGGTCATCGCCATCAAAGGGCTTGTGCAGGACCCGAGACACCTCGCCCCGGTTCACCGCGTCTAGTGTCGCTCCGACGTTCAGGTCCCCGGACACGAGGAGCCGAACGCAGTTCGGCTGAAGCTTCCGCAAGCGAGCAAGAACGTCCAGGCCGTTCGGAGGAGGTATGTCGTAATCCACCACCGCCACGTCGAACGACGAGCGCTGGGCGGCCTCGATTGCCGCGCCGCCTTCGGCCACGGCGGTGACGTCGTAGCCCTCGCGCAACAACGCTCGTTTCATGAGCGACCGCATGTCAGCAGCGTCATCGACGACAAGGACCCTCTTCATAACGACCTCGCTGGTGCCCCCGGGGGCAGAGTCACCTTGGCCCAACACCTAACCAGGCCCCGAACCCAACTTCGTTCTTGCCCGATCGAGCACCTCGCGTACGCTTGACAGCAGGCTGTGGGGCGAAAACGGCTTTTGTACATAGGCCGTTCCTTCCTCGAGTACTCCCTGCTGGACGATCGCGCCGTCGGTATAACCCGACATGTAGATGACCTGCATCTCCGGGTGCAAGCCAGCCAACCTGGTCACCAGGTCCTTGCCGCTGATCCCGGGCATTACCACGTCCGTCAGAAGCAGGTGAATCGGATCCTTGTACTGTTCTGCGACCAGGCAGGCATCACCGCCATGGATCGCGCCGAGCACGCGATAGCCCGCTCGTTCGAGGATACGCACCGCTGCCCTGCGAACCAGATCCTCGTCCTCCGCCACCAGGATGGTCTCCGTGCCCCCCATGACCGCGACTTGCTGCGAAACCCGCGGCCTGGTCGGTTCGTCATCAACGCGAGGCAGGTAGATCTTGAACGTCGTACCGCTGCCAAGCTCGCTATACACCCATATGTAGCCACCGCTCTGTTTGACGATCCCATAGACCGTGGATAAGCCAAGACCCGTCCCCGCGCCCCCCGGCTTTGTCGTGAAGAACGGTTCAAAGACGTGCCGCTGGGTCTCCGGATCGATTCCGGTGCCCGTGTCGGTCACCGCCAGCATTACGTAGCGGCCGGGTGGAACCCATACTCCCTTTGCAGCGCCGTAGACCTCATCGAGCTCGACATTCGCTGTCTCCACGGCGAGCTTGCCGCCCTCGGGCATGGCGTCCCTGGCGTTGACGGCAAGGTTCATCAGGATCTGTTCGATCTGGCTCTGATCGGCCTTCACCGACCCGAGCTTCTCCCCACACTTCGTTTTCAAGTCGACGTCTTCACCGATCAGCCGGCGCAACATCCGGTCCACATCGCCGAGTGTCTCGTTCAGATCCATGACCACCAGATCGCGCGGCTGGCGCCTGCTGAACGCAAGCAGCTGGTTCGTGAGCCTCGCTGCTCGGTCCGCCGCCTCGAGGATCATCGCCACGTCTTCGCGAGCTGGATCTCCGCCGCGGAACTCCTCCAGCAAGAAGCCAGCGTAGCTCTGGATGACCGTCAGCACGTTGTTGAAGTCGTGTGCCACGCCACCCGCAAGCCGCCCCACTGCCTCCATCCTTTGGGCAGCGCGCATCTGCTGTTCCATTTCCTCGCGCTTCCTCTCGGCTTCCTCTCGCTCGGTAACATTTTCGAAAATCACCCCAACCAGTCGCTCTCCCAGTGGAACCGCGCGAACGTCGAAGAGACCGTACGTACCTTCCTCGTCTTCGTGTCGAAGCTGCGGGAGCCTTTGCACCTTGCCCGTTTCGATGGCTCGCGCGTACACTTGTGGCGCGTCCGATGCCATCGTGTCCGGAAAGCTCTCCCTCAGCGTTCTGCCAACGACTCGCTCGTTGATACCACTGTCCTCGGCAGCCCTGTTCCGCCACAGAAAGCGAAACGAACCCAGGTCCGCCGGATCCTCCCACTGAAGCACCGTCACTCCCACCGGCAGGTAATCGGCCACGCGCTCGCGGATCTCGAGCTGCTCGGCCACCTCTTTCGCCCTCCTTTGAGCCTTCCTGCCCTCCCTCCGGCGCGCAGCCTCCGTTACCTCCCGTCGCACCGCCGGACCCAGCCGCTGCAGCTTGTCCTTGAGCAGGTAATCGTTCGCACCTGCCCTCATCGCTTCAACGGCCACGTCCTCCCCAATCGTACCGGAGACGATTATGAAAGGAATGTCCAGGCCTCTACGTTTTACGATCCGAAGCGCTGCCCGTCCATCGAAACGAGGCATCCTGTAGTCGGAGATCACCACGTCCCACGCCTGCTCCTCCAGCACCTCCTCCAGGTCCTCTCCTGTCTCCACGCGTCTCCATGCTACCTCGAAGCCATTCCGTCGGAGCTCGAACACGACAAGCGCGGCATCGTCCTCGGAGTCCTCCACCAGAAGTGCGCGAAGCCTGCTGCTCACCCTGGGTCGACCTCGGCCACCCCTGGCACATTCGCGTGCTTCAAACAAAGGAAAGGCATGACGTCAATGGCTCTTCCCTGCAGAAGTCTCGTTCAGCTTGAACCAATAGGACCCGATCTGCTGCACCGCATCCCTGAAGTCCGCCGATGCAACTGGTTTCTGAACATAGCTGTTTGCACCAAGCTGATAGCTTCGCTCTATGTCTCCTTCAATCGCTGAAGAGCTGAGTACCACGACGGGAAGTGTTCGCGTTCTGTCATCTGCCCGTACCCTTTCCAGCACTTCAAAACCTGTAATCTTGGGCAAACTCAGATCCAAAATTACAACCGCCGGAAGGAGCCTCTTACTTTCCCTATTTTCCGATTCAAACAGGTAGTCCAACGCTTCCGAACCATCGCGAGCAATGACCAGGCAGCTCACCATGCCCACCCGTTTCAAGGCACGCTGCGCCAACGTACTATCGTCCGCGTTGTCCTCCACTAGTAGAATCGTTTTATCGCGCATCAGCCTATCTCTCCCAGAGTAAAGTACATAGTAGCCCCTTTGTCGGTTTTGCCTTTCCCCCAGATCTTTCCACCATGGCGCCTGATTATCCGCTGTACTGTGGCCAGACCGATTCCGGTTCCCTCGAACTCCGATGCGGAGTGTAATCTCTGAAATACTTCGAAGAGTTTATTTGCGTGGTCCATGTCAAAACCAGCGCCATTATCTCGGACAAAATAGACTTTGTTTGCTCCCATGTTCTCCAGGCCGAACTCGATCCGAGCGGCCTCTCGCCTCCCGGTGAACTTCCAGGCATTTCCCACGAGATTCTCCAGAGCCACGCGCAAGAGGTGCTCGTCTCCTTGTGCTGTTACATTGGGCGCGACAACCAAGTCCACTTCTCGGGACGGTTCCGTCCGCCGCAAACTGTCGCCTATCGCCTCCACCAGCCTGCTCATATCGACCCCCCCGCGCTGCATGTCCATCGTCGTTACGCGAGATAGGTGAAGCAGATCGTCGATCAGCGTGCCCATCCTGCGAGCCGCAGCCCGCAAGCGCTCCAGGTACTGGCGGCCATCATCGCTCAGGACGGGCCCGCACTCTTCCTCGAGAGCCTCCCCGAAACCGTCGATGCTCCTTAGCGGAGCGCGGAGATCGTGGGACACCGAATACGTGAAAGCCTCCAGCTCGGCGTTTGCTTCCCTGGCGCTGCGAACCAGGCGCGTCAAATCCGAGACGTCCTGGACAGCAAATAGCGCGTAGTAGCCCTTCCCGTCCAGAGCGCGAACGGCCGTTACCGTTGTATGCTGGACGCGGTGTGCGCCGCCCGGAAGCGGACAGGGAAAGATGTGCTTGTGGATCTGGGAGGAGAAAATGGTCGGCGGACCGCCTGCGAAGATTTCTGTCAAGCGGCTCCGGAACCGGTTGCTCCCGAGATGCGGAAACAGCTCCGGAAGCGGTCTTCCGAGCACGTCCTTACGCGGGATTCTCGTCCAATCTTCGAGGCAACGATTCCAGAGCAGGATCCGAAGCTCCCGCTGCACCAGGCACATTCCCAGCGGCACATGGTCGAGAACGCCGAACTTCGAGTGCATCTCCTCGAGCATCGCCTGGTCTCAGTCCTCCGAGTCCCGCTCGATCATGGTCTCGATCGACGCCAGAAGCGCATCGAACGAGCCGACCTCGAAGAACAGCATGACGTCGCCGCTGATCTGCAGCTGCTCGATGGAAAACTGCGTGCGTGCCACGATAACCGTGGCGCTGGTGTCCGGCACGTTGCTCGTCAGAAGGTTCGTTACGGTGTCTTCGATGTAGCTCGGTACGGCGTAGTCGATGCGCTCTTCGAGTATGTTGCCGATCGAGCCCATCACGCCGTTCATGACGATGTTGCCGACCTCGGTCAGGGTGCCAACCCGAATCGAATCGAGGTCCGAGGGGTCCTCGTCCTGGGCCTCGTCCTCCGTTAGGACGCTGACCAGCTTCGAGGCGCTATCGGTTGGAAACGCCAGCGCCGACGTACCCGAAAACGCGCCCCGGAATCCCAGCTGGACCGCGGCCAGCTTGTCGTTGGCGGAGCTTCCCATCTCCTGCTGCAGCTCCCGCACCGTGAGCGTCTTGATAGACGGGACCCTGAGGTGAATCCGGGCCTCGAGCATTTCATTGAGGACACCCGCGGCCTTGGCCACACCGATGTTCATGAGCTCTGTCAGCGCGTCGAGCTGGTCGCGTGTAAGCTCCATTATGCGCCCGTTCCGCCCTGTTCCAGAACCGTGCGCAGCACGCGCTTGAGCTCATCGGGCTTGGGAGGTTTGGTGACGATCGCTCGGGCACCGAGATCCATGCACTGCTGGTGTACCTCTTCCTGGATATCTGCCGTGACCACCACGACGGGCACCTTGGAGCCGCGCTCCTGGAGCGCTGCGAGAACCTGCAGCCCGTCCATCTCCGGCATCAACAGGTCAAGCAGCACGCATGCTGGCGATTGCTTCGAAAGCAGCTCGAGTCCGTCCTTTCCGTTCGACGCTTCCGCCAAGACCTCATGGCCCGCTTGCTTGACGACTTTGGCAACCCGGCGGCGCTGAAAAGAGGAATCGTCGATAAGGAGAATCCGGGCCATTACGAGGCTCCTGGCTGTGCCGCGTGCGTGGACAACCGATAACAACACGCGGTCGAGGTATCGATAGGCTCCAGGGCATCGTCCACGCCAATGGTGGTCTCGCCCGCACCCAAGAACACGAATCCGTCGGGGCGCAGGATCCGTCGAAGCTTGCCAAAGATCTTCCTCTTCGTGGGCACATCGAAGTAGATCAGCACGTGGCGCATGAGCACGATATCCATCCGCGGCAGCATGGGCCACGTTTCGACGAGGTTGATGGTCCGGAACTCGATCATCCGGCGGACGTACTCGACGGCCTGCCAGTCGTCACCGTTCCTTTCAAAGTACTTGTCTCTCAGGTGGGCCGGCAGGCCTCGCTCGACCTCGGCCTTGCGGTAGACTCCTGCGACGGCTCGTGAGACCAGCGCCGGCGACATATCGCTGGCAAGGAGGCGAACAGACCAGTTTGCCAGGTCAGGCACGGCTTCGCACAGGGCCAGGGCCACGCTGTAGGGCTCCTGACCGCTCGAGCAGGCGCTGGACCACAGATTCAGCGAGCGCGCAGGGGCGCGTCTCTCCAGCATCTCGGGCAGAATCCGTTCGCGCAGCGCTTCGAAAGCAGACGCGTCGCGGAAGAAGGCGGTCTCGTGCGTGGCCAGGGCAAGCGCAACCTCGCTGTGGAGACTGCTGAAGCTCTTGGTCTTCAAATGGGCGACGAATTCCTTAATCGAACGATGACCTTCACGCCGCCAAAGCCGCGCGAGCCGCGACTCGATCAGGTACTCTTTGCCCGTTTCGATGGCTATTCCGGAGCAATCCCGAACCAGCTTTTGGATGTAGCTGAGCTCATCCTGGCCTAACGACATGCCTGCTGCCTCGCCTTGTCTCCGGCGGCAACCGCGCCTGCGCCCGTCGCACGGCTTGCCATCACCTCATGAGCGATCTCCGCGCTCAGCTCAGCGAGTGGAAGAATGCGATGCGCCAATCCAGCATTGGCTACGAAGCCAGGCATGCCCCATACCACCGAGGTCGTTGCGTCCTGCACGTAGACTCGTCCTCCAGCTTCGCGGATCCGCTCGCACCCGCGCAGCCCGTCCTGCCCAATTCCCGTCAGGAGCACGGCAAGGGCCCTGGCGCCGTAGACGTCGGCAACCGAGCGAAAGAGCACGTCGACCGCAGGCCGGCACGAGTTTTCTTCTGGACCCTTGTGGATCTGCAGCCTGACGGTCGAGCCCTGTCGAGCCACCATCATGTGGGCATCGCCGGGAGCGATCCAGACCTGGCCCGGCCGGAGCGCTGCGCCGGCGTACCCCTCGCGCACCGCTACCGAAGCTCCCGAGGAAAGGCTGGCTGCGAGAAGTCGGGTGAACAGGGGCGGCATGTGCTGAACGATCAGCGTCGGAACCGGAAAGTCGGCAGGCAGCGCGTCCAGCACGCTTTCGAGAGCCTTGGGCCCTCCCGTGGAAGCGCCGATCGCCAGCAGCCCGATCGGAGCGCCGGCATGTTCCCGCGCCCGATAGGGCACACCGGCGGGCTGGCTCTGGCGCGGGGCGACGTTCGGCGACCCCTCGAATCCCGCCGTCATGCTGCACAACGCCTTGATTTTGGGAATCAGCTGGTCGCGGACGCACTGGGCTGCGATTGCCGGGCTTTGTATGCGGGCGGGCTTGGGAACATAGTCGGCGGCGCCAAGGGACAGCGCCTTGAGAGTCGCTGCGGCTCCCCGCTCCGTGTGTGCGCTGAACATGATGACGGGCAGCTCAGGCTGCGCCTCGCTCAGAGCGGCCAGCGTCTGGAGCCCGTCCATGTCGGGCATCTCCATGTCCAGTATCACCAGGTCCGGCGCAGCGAGCGGCAGCTTGGAAAGCGCGATACGCCCGTTGGCGGCAACGGCAACGACCTCGATCTCGGGATCCTCCGACAGGATCTTCGAAACGCTGCGCCGGATCACCACCGCGTCGTCCACCACCAAGACTCGTATCGGACGGCTCATCAGAAGGTAAACCGCCCCACCACCTGCTGGAGCTCCGCGGCCATGCCGGCTACGGCCTCCGCGGCTCTTTGCGTGTCGTTGGCACCGGAAGCCGTGTCCTGCGCGCCCTTGGCGACACCCTGGATATTCTTCGAGATGTCCTCGCTGCCGCGCGCGGCCTCCGCCATGTTGCGACCGATTTCCTTGGTGGTCGCCGTCTGCTCTTCAACGCCGCTCGCAATGGTGTTCTGGATGTCGTTTACCTTGTTGATGATGCCGCCGATTTCGCCAATCGCCTGCACGGCTCCTTTCGTGTCTGTTTGAATCGCTTCGATCTTCCTGCTGATATCCTCGGTTGCCTTGGCCGTCTCCTTTGCCAGCTCTTTGACCTCGTTCGCGACCACGGCGAAGCCTTTGCCCGCTTCGCCCGCGCGTGCGGCCTCGATGGTGGCGTTCAGGGCGAGCAAATTGGTCTGCTGGGCGATGGAGGTAATGACCTTCACGACATTGCCGATTTCGGCGCTGCTTTCTCCCAGCTTCGTTACCGTGGCGTTCGTCGCCGTTGCCATCTCCACCGCCGTCGTTCCCACCTTGGCCGCCTCGACGGCGTTCTTCGAGATCTCGTTGATGGTGGCGTTCAGGTCATCTGCTCCGCTGGCTACCACCTGAACGTTCTTGGTCACCCGATCCGCCGTACCCGACACGAGATTGGCCTGCTTCGAGGTTTCCTCGGCGCTCGAGGTCATTGCCTTCGAGTTCCCTTGCTGCTGCTCGGCCGACCCCGCCAGCGTGGTCGCTACCTTGGCGATGCTCTTGACCTGCTCCGTAAGATTGGCCGCCATGAGATTGACGTTGTCGGTGAGCTCCTTCCAGGTGCCTGCCACACCCTCGACGACCGCCTGGGTCCCCAGCTTGCCGTCGATGCCGACTTCCCTTGCCAGCTTCGTGACCTGCCCCGCAAACGTGTTGAGATCGTCGACCATCTTGTTGATGGTGTTCTTGAGGTCCAGCACCTCGCCCTTCACGTCCACCGTGATCTTCTTGGACAGGTCGCCCTCCGCGACCGCAGTGGTCACCTCGGCGATGTTGCGCACCTGACCCGTCAGGTTGGACGCCATCTGGT